>JAHJLF010000019.1 GCA_018821925.1 Candidatus Edwardsbacteria bacterium | reverse complement strand
CGCTCCTTTTTTATTTGTCTTTTTTATCCTTGATTTTGGCTTTTATAGGTGCTAAAATTACCCCTCGTGTCGATAATAAAATATTAAAAATATAAAAGGATGCGGGTATGAAGTATCTTAAGACCAATCCATCCCTGTGCAAAGGGATAAAGGCCTGCGAAAAGGTATGCGCCAAGACCTTTTTCAAGGTGGAGGACCCGGAAAAATCGGCCATCAGGGTAACACAGACCGACAGCGGCTTCGAGATCAACGTCTGCAACCAGTGCGGCGAGTGCATCGCGGTCTGCCCGGTGCTGGCCCTGAAGCGCAACAGCCAGGGCGTGGTGATGCTGGACAAAAAATTGTGCGTGGGCTGCCTGATGTGCGTGGGCTACTGCCCCACCCTTTCCATGCGCACCCACCCCGATCAGCGGGAGCCATTCAAGTGCGTGGCCTGCGGGATCTGCGCCAGGGCCTGTCCCGAGAAGGCGCTGGAGATAGCGGAACGGTAGGGGCGCGATTAATCGCGCCCGGATGCCCCAACAAGGCAAGGACACGGCAGGCCGTGTCCCGACAGGATCAGTAATAAGTAAGGGCCGATATATCGGCCCCAACCATGTAAGGGCACGATGCATCGTGCCCCAACGAGGAGAAGAAAATGGAAGAGAACAAGGTCTTTGAATATACCAGATATACCCAAGACATCGAAAAAATGAAGGCGGCTCATAAAGTGTTGGCCGTGTACGCTTTCACTCCCAGCCTTCCCCAGAAGGGCTACAACAACCGCTCCCTGCATATCGACCTGAGCACCTTGAAGTTCACCGAGAAGAAGATAGACGAGGCCACCAAACGGACCTTCACCGGCGGGCGGGGCTTCGGCTTGAAATACCTGTGGGACGCCATCAAGCCGACCACCAAGTGGAACGACCCGGAGAACGACATCATCATCTCGCCCGGCCCGATCTGCGGCATCACCCAGTACCCCGGGGCCGGCAAGTCGCTGGTGGTGGCCCTGTCGCCTATCACCAATATCCCCATCGATTCCAACGTGGGCGGCTACTTCGGCCCGCTGATGAAATTCTCGGGCTTCGACGCCCTTGAGATCCAGGGCAAGGCCAAGGAGGACGTGATCATAGTGCTGGACGGTGTCAAGGGGAAGATCACCATAGAGACCGCGCCCCAGGAATCCCTGGACTCCCATATCGCGGCCGAACAGTTCACCCACCAGTATGCAACGGATGAGGCCGACCTGCGCAACGTCTCGGTGGTAAGCGCCGGGGCTGCCGCGGCTCACAGCCTGATCGGCTGCCTCAACTTTTCCTATTATGATGTGCGGCGCAAGGTGACCCGCCTGAAGCAGGCCGGACGGGGAGGGATCGGCACGGTGTTCCGCGACAAGAAAATCAAGGCCCTGATCGTTCACGGGCCGCAGGTCAAGGGCGACATGAACCATCCGGCCGACCTGGGCCGGATCCAGCGGGCCGGGGTCAAACTGCACAAGGAGATGCACGACTTCGACGACAAGATGTGCACCATGCGCAAGGTGGGCACCACCAACATCGTCAGCGTGATGGACGCCTACGACCTGCTGCCGGTGATGAACTTCCAGTACGGCAGCCATCCCGACACCAAGAACATAGACAAGACGATGTGGCTCAAACAATTCACCCAGGGCATACCGGACGGCTGCTGGTACGGCTGTTCCATGGCCTGCGCCCACGGGGTGGACGAGTTCGCCCTGCGCACCGGGCCTTACAAGGGGCACCAGGTGATAGTGGACGGTCCGGAGTACGAGACCGCGGCCGGCTGCGGATCCAACTGCGGGATCTTCGACCCCTTATGGGTGATAGAATGCAACTTCTACTGCGACACCTACGGCATCGACACCATCAGCTTCGGCACCATCACCGGATTCATCATGGAATGCTGGCAGAGGGGCATCCTTAATGCCGAACGCACCGGCGGGCTGGACATGTCCTGGGGCAAGGGGGAATCGCAATTAGAGCTGATGCACCAGATGGCCCGGGGCGAGGGCTTCGGCCTGATCGCCGGCCAAGGGGTGCAGCGTTTGAAGAAGATATTTTCCGACAAGGGCTGGGGGGATTACGCCTTCCTCAACGACATCGGGCTGGAGGGCAAGGGGCTGGAGCAGTCGGAATACATGTCCAAGGAATCGCTGGCCCAGCAGGGCGGCTACTACCTGACCAACAAGGGGCCCCAGCACGACGAGGCCTGGGTGATCTTCATGGACATGGTCAACAACCAGATCCCCACCTTCGAGGACAAGGCCGAGGCCCTGTACTATTTCCCGATGTTCCGGACCTGGTTCGGGCTGAACGGCCTGTGCAAGCTGCCCTGGAACGACATTGAGCCGGGCGACAACCGGACCAAGAACGCTCCCATGGACGCGGCCAAGGTGCCGGAGCATGTCCAGAACTATGTGGACCTTTTCTCCGGGGTCACCGGCCGGGAGATCACCAAGGAGGAGATCATCAAAATGTCGGAGCGGGTCTACCAGTTCCAGAGGGTATTCGATCTGCGGATGGGCAAGGGAACCCGGAAATACGACCAGCCACCCTACCGGGCCATGGGGCCGGTCACCAGGGAGGAATACGAGTCTCGCCAGGAACGCTACGACAAACAGCTTTTAGACTGGATGCAGATAGACCCGGTCGGAAAGTCCACCGAGGAGAAGATGGCCCTGCACCGCAAATACCGGGAGGACCGCTACCAGAAGCTGGTGGATGCGGTCTACAAGCGGCGGGGCTGGACCTCCAACGGGATTCCCACCCTGGAGACCTTGAAGCGCAACGGCATCGATTTCCCGGAGGTGGTGGCCACGGTGCTGCCGCACCTGTCGGAAACAGAGGTCAGGGAGGTGCGGGCCGCCTATGTGACTTCCAAGAAGGCAGAGCCCAAGGAAAATCAAAAATCAAAAGCCAAAGATAAAAAACCGGTTGCCAAGAAGAAAGCGGTTGCGAAAAAGCAAAAGATAAAAACCACTGCCAAAAAGGCGGCCGTTAAAAAGAAAACCACGACAAAAAATCTTAAACCAAAGGCCAAAAGCAAAAAAGCACTTGTCAAGAAAGCTTTGATGAGAAAGAAGCCGGCGAAAAAGGTCATTGCCAAGAAAAAAACAGCCAAGAAGGTTGTCAAAAAAATAAAGCCCAAAGCTAAGAAGACCGTAAAAAAAGCGACGACTAGGAAATCAAAGAAAAAATAAGTATCTATTCCGGCTTTAATTTTCAGTAGTTCAGATCATGCGACTGGTTATACAGCGCGTTTCTTCGGCTTCGGTAACCGTTGAAAACAATGTCACCGGGAAGATCGGCCAGGGTCTTGTTATCCTGGCCGGATTTTCACATCTGGACGACGATGGGATCATCACTAAGCTGGCCGAAAAGGCCGTCAACTTAAGGGTATTCGAGGATGTTGACGGAAAGATGAATCTTTCGCTATTGGATGTGAAGGGGGCTGTTCTTTTAGTATCGCAATTCACCCTGTATGCCGATTGTCGGAAGGGGCGCCGGCCATCGTTCACCGATGCCGCCCCGCCGGAAAAGGCCCAAGTGCTGTATCAAAAACTTATTGATGCTTTTAAGTCTTATAGAATAGATGTGCAAACGGGAATATTTGGCGCAAAAATGCTGGTGAAAATCGGTAACGACGGGCCGGTGACCATAATTTTAGATTCGAAAGATCTTAATTGACAACAGGGAAATCGAAACATTGAGATCTCAGTAAGTAATTCTCGTAAATTGTTGTATAGCAAGAATAGAATCCTGGTTTTTGAGTCTTAACTCATTTCTCTTTTTCCTCCCCACTTTCTCTTTATAGAGAAAGTGACAAAGAGAATCGCCGCCTACACCGGTGCTTTGATGGAATGATGTTCGACGGACTGAATTTGCTGAACACGCCGAAATAATAGTGTAACTCACAGCAAATTCCGGGCGTCCGCCTGGCCTGCGCAGCACCGCTGACTGCGGCACCTTGGGGAACCCCGGTAAAATGGCCGCTTCAGCGGACGGGGATGGCAGCAATGGCCGTTAAGAATTTTTTGCAGAGCAGGGGCTATATTTATCCCATCAAGAAATTTAGGCCACGGATATTGTTACCCACCCGGGAGGTGTGCGGCCGAGCTCTTTGGCTACTTTCTGGCGTTACAGAAAGTAGCTTTGAAAGCTATTACAGAAATATAAACATCAATTCATATAATCACAGGAGTTTTGGCAATGCCTCAAAAAATGAAGGCGGTGGTCAAGACCAAACCACAGCTTGGGGCCGAGTGGCTGGAGGTCAATGTTCCGGAACTAAAGCCCGACTGGGTGATGGTCAAGGTTCGGGCCACCTCCATCTGCGGGACAGACGTTCACATCTACGAATGGAACAAGTGGGCCGACGAACGGATCGGATCAAAGAACCTGCCTCAGATACTGGGTCACGAGGTGGCCGGCGAGGTGGTGGAGGTGGGGCCGCACTGTAAACGGATCAAGGCCGGCGACTATATCTCGGCCGAGACCCACATCTACGATCCCGGCGACCTGCAGGCCATGCTGGGCCAATTCCACATCGGCGAGCGGATGAAGATCGTAGGGGTGGACCACGACGGTTGTTTTGCCGAATACTTTGCCCTGCCGGAGTCGGTCTGCTGGGTCAACGACAAGAGCATTCCGCCGGAGCTGGCCACAGTTCAGGAGCCGATGGGCAACGCCTGCTACACTCTTTTAGGCGAGAACTCCGACGTGGCCGGAAAATCAGTAGCCATCTTCGGGGACGGGCCCACCGCGCTGTTCGCCGCCGGTCTGGCCCGGGCCTCTGGCCTGACCCAGATATTCGTCATCGGCATGTCGGACTTCGCTTTGAACATCGCCAAAAAGATGGGGGCCGACCATACCTTGAACATCTCCGACAAATCCGTCAATAGATTAGAATTCATCCGGGACCACACCGGCGGCTACGGCACTGATATCGTGCTGGACATGGTGGGAGCCCCGGCGGCCATCGAGGAGGGCCTGAAGGTCATCCGCAAAGGCGGCCGCTACAGCGCCTTTGGGGTGCCGCCCACCACTCCGGTCCCGGTGGACTACACCAACGGAATTGTGTTCCGGGGCATTACCATTAACGGCATCTCGGGGCGCAAGATGTTCGATACCTGGTACCGGGTAAAGAATTTCCTGGCCTCGGGCCGGATAGACATCAAGCCCATCGTCACCCACCTGTTCGAGCTCAAGGATTTTGCCAAGGGCTTCGAAGCGGCTATGGGCAACCCCCGGCAGTGCGGCAAGGCGATTTTATTCCCTGATCCCAAGGAGCTGGAGGCGGCCAGGAAGAGAATGGGAATAAAATAATTACGTAATACACGAGAAGTGTTACAATATTAATATTGCATAAAAACGCTTTTTTTGATATGCTTTCACTCACAATAAGAATAATGGAGTGGTGGCCGAGTGTTTTAAGGCGCCTGTCTCATAAACAGGTAGACGTCGCAAGGCGTTTCATGGGTTAGAATCCCATCCACTCTTAGCGATTAATGTAGAGGTTAATATGAAATACCAGAAATTCACGATTACTAATTTCAAAGGTATTGATAAAGTTGAAATTGATCTATCGCATAACCGCATAGTTTCTTTAGTTGGGTTAAATGAAAGTGGGAAAACCACAATAATGAAAGCTATTAAGTGTTATTATGATTTATCAAAAGGCGGGACATTAACTGACAAAGAAATCAACGCAATTAGACCAAAAGGTATTGATTTTACAGGGGAGATAGTGCTTGAATCCAGTATTGAGTACGAAAAGGATGATTATGATAGAATCGAAAAATATTGGGAAAGTAAGAACAAAGCATATAAAATAGATCTATACAAAGGGGTTTTTAAATATACTCATAAATTCATTTATGAATTACATAAATTTAAAAAGCATGAATCTAGTGTTGTGTTTCCAATAACTGTAACAGACGTTGACCTACAAAATAAAAGCAAAGACCTGCGTGAGTATGAGAATTCGGAATGGATTGATTTGTTGGATTTTGTCAAAAAAAACCTAATACCAGAGATTTTATTTTACGAGGATTTCATTTTTGAAATACCAGAGGAAATATTTTTCAATTTTAATAAACAAGCAACAGAAGACAGGAATGTAATCTGGCAATTAGTTTTAGATGATATTTTGAAATGTGTTAATAGTCGCTTCACTTCATTCCAGGAAAATGTGGTTGATATTTGGAATACTGATAATGACACGGCGAAGCAGATAATATCGCAGATTGGGGGCATATTAAATAAGAAAATCACAAAAAGTTGGAAAACGTTATTCCAAAAAGGTAGTAGGAAATTAAATTTCAAGGAAATACAGCTTGATTATAAAACCGATCCACAAAAATTATCGGTATCGTTCAATGTTAAAACTGATTCCGGTAAAATCTTTTCAATAAATGAAAGAAGTAAAGGCTGTAAATGGTTTTTCTCTTTCTTGATTTTTACTGAATTTCGGAAGAAACGGACAAAAAACATATTGTTTTTATTAGATGAACCGGCTTCAAATCTTCATTCTTCAGCACAACAAAAAATACTGGAAGCTATACGTGATTTAAGCAGTAATTCAATGGTTATCTATTCAACGCATAGCCATCACTTAATTAATCCCAAGTGGTTAAAAGGTTCGTATGTTATTATTAATGATAAATTAACAGATACTGAATTGAAGGGTGACATCACTTTTGATGATTCAGCAAAAATTATTGCAAAGAAGTACTTTACTTATGTTGGTGAAGGATATGGTAAACCTAAAGTCTCTTATTTCCAGCCAATACTAGATGCGTTGGATTATAAACCCAGTTTGGTCGAACCAATCCCAAACATAGTAATCTGCGAGGGAAGGTTTGATTGGTATGCCTTTAAATATTTCTGTGATGTGCAATTAGATGAAAAAGATGTTAATCTTTATCCAGGTGCTGGTAGAGACCAGCTTTATGATATTATTAGACTGTATTTATCGTGGGGCAAGAAATTCATTGTTGTTCTTGATAGCGATGTGCCGGGTCAGAAATCAAAGGATAAATATATTGCCGAGTTTGGTTCATACATAAATAACAAAATATTTACCTATAAAGATATTTTAGGAATAGAAACCGATTTAGAAGGTTTGTTTGATGAGCAAAGTAAAATGGCAATAATTAACAATGCCTTGGGACTTGGTTCTTTTGAAAAAATCAAAAATGATGCAGAAAAACTTAAGGGGAAATTAAATTTGGCAATAAATCATTTGGTTCTAGATAATAGAAGAATACCTTTAAGTGATGAAACAATGCAAAAATTTAGAACTGCCATTCAATTCATGAAAAGCAAATTCAATGATAAGCTTCTATAACCTACGAAATAAGGGAAACAGGAATGAGCAATATAAGGTCCTATGTGTTGCGCCTGAAGGGAATGGGATTTTAGCTAATACTTTGTTTGATAAGCAGTGCGGCAAGGCAGTGCTGTTTCCCGATTCCAAGGAACTGGAGGCGGCCAGGAAGAGAATGGGGATAAAATAAATTCATCAGCAGGGGCGACCGGCCGGTCGCCCCTGCTGTATTTCAGTAATCTATTTAAGGATGTATAGTCATGAAAATCAAATCGCCGATCAGCTTTACCTTGGGCATGCTGCTGACAGCCTTCGGCGCCTGGGGTGCAATCGCAAGCAATAACCCGGCCAAGTTCATCCCGCTGGTCATCGGTTTGTCACTGATCTACTTGGGCTGGCGGGGCGGGCGAAAGGCCACGATCGTAATGGGCCACATCATCGTCACCAGCGGGTGTTTCCTTATCACCTACGGCCTCTACCTTTTGCCATACGCCAAGCCGGACCTGGCCCATATCTTCGGCCTGCCACTGTTCTGGGGTCTGTTCTGCCTGTTCGGCGGGATCTGCGCCATCTACCACGGGTTTTGCCGCTGCGTAAGCTGCAAAACAACCGATTCCAGTTGCTGCCGGTAATAGTAATTTATCCAGGCACTTCTATACCGATGATCTAATTCGGCGCTCCGGAGAACCGGGGCGCTTTTTTTATTGCATACCTAAGTTGTTTTTTGGTATCATTAACACTTTACAGCAACCAATCATTCCAAGCCTTCCTTTTAACAAATCATAAAACAGGAGAGAGCAGATGCACGAACCCTCCAGCCAATGGGCCAAGGATCATGCGGCCTCGATCAAACGGGTATTGGGGCTTTGGTTTGTGACCCTCTACGCCATAGTCTACGCCGGCTTCATCGTCATCAACGTGGTCAGCCCCGGCTTTATGGCGGTTGATGTGGGAAGTTTTAACGTGGCCATAGTCTATGGATTTTTACTTATCATCTTCGCCATATTTCTGGCGGCCATCTACAACCACATCTGCACCCATGCCGAGGAAGTGATGACAAACATGCATTCCGATGAAGAGGCAGAGGCGCTGGAGGAGGGACACTCATGAATTACGCCGTATCGCCATGGGCCATCGCCATCTTCTGCGCCTTCGTGGTTGGGGTGCTGGCCATATCGTACCATTTCGCCCGGTCCACCAAATCGGCCTCCGGTTTCTATACCGCCGGCGGCAACATCCACTGGTCGGTCAACGGCATCGCCTTCGCCGGGGACTACCTCTCGGCCGCCTCCTTCCTGGGGATCTGCGGCATGATCGCCTTTTCGGGCTACGACGGCTTCCTGTATTCCGTCGGCTATCTGGCCGGCTGGGTGGTGGCCATGTTCGTGGTGGCCGAGCCGATCAAACGCCTGGGCAAGTATACCTTCACCGACGCCCTCAACGCCAAGTTCAACTCCCGGGGCATCCAGCTGGCGGCGGCCATCAGCACCCTGCTGGTGTCCATCTTCTATCTGATTCCCCAGATGGTCGGCGCCGGGAGCTTAGTGACACCGCTGTTGGGCCTGCCTCATGAGTTCGGCGTGATCATGGTCGGCACCTTGGTGATCATCATCGTGGCCACGGCCGGCATGGCCTCCACCACCTATGTCCAGTTTCTCAAAGGCGGGCTGCTGCTGATCTTCTCGCTGGTCCTGGTGTTTTTGGTGCTCTCCCGCGGCGTCTCCACCAAACCCGACCAGGGCGGCGATGTGCCTTTCCGTCATTTTTCCACGGTCAAGGTCGGCTCCTGGAACGGCCAGAACATGGTACTGGCCGATAGCGGATATACGGTGGCGGGGATTTTCCCGGAGAATTCGGGAAAGCTGGTCTTCGTCAAGCTGGTCAAAAGCGGACAGATCTCTTTCTGGAAACTCAATTCCGCAGAGATGCGCCTAGAGGAGACCCAGACCCTTGCCGTCAAGCCCGACGGATCCAAGCTGTACAACGGCGAACCCAAGGAGAACGGAAAATTCTACCAGGTGGGCCATATGAGCCAGGTGGTCAAGGATGGCCAGGAGGTCGAGAAGAGCGGCACCACCGATTTCTTCAGCTTCATCAAGACCATCAAGGACGGGACGGTGATACGCTGGCTGAAGTTCGTGGGCTTGAAGGACGGCGATGACCAGGTGACCGTCTACTACCAGCAGCCGATGGCCGGCAAAGAAGTGCTCAAGCCGGGGGTGAAATTCAAGGTGGACAGCGCCAAGGGGGCCACCACCTCCGACAAGGTCAACTTCATCTCCCTGATGATAGCCCTGTTCTTCGGCACCGCGGCCCTGCCGCACGTGCTGATCCGCTATTATACCGTCCCCAACCCGGCCAGCGCCCGGAAGTCGACCATCGTGGCCATCGCCGCCATCGGCCTGTTCTACATGCTGACCCTGTACATGGGGCTGGGGGCCATGGTCAACGGGGTGCTGGACCTGACCAACGACAACATGTCGGCCCCGCTGCTGGCCAAGTCGTTCGGGGTGGCGATATTCGCCATTATCTCGGCCCTGGCCTTCGCTACGGTGCTGGGCACGGTCAGCGGACTGATCATCGCCTCCTCGGGCGCAGTGGCCCACGATCTGATGGACAAGTTCTTCAAAGTCAAGATGAACGATCACCAGAAAGTGATGTGGGGCAAGCTGGCCGCAGTGGTGGTGGGCATCATCGCCATGGTGCTGGGCATCCTGTTCAAAGGCATGAACGTTTCATACTTAGTGGGCTGGGCCTTTGCGGTGGCGGCCTCGGCCAATCTGCCGACCATCGCCATGATACTGTTCTGGAAAAAGACCACCTCCCGCGGGGTGCTGGCCTCTATACTGGTGGGCCTGGGGTCGGCCTTGGGGATGATATTGCTGTCGCAGGAGACCTTCAACGAGGTCTACCATATGCCGCACATCAAGTCCCTGATCCCCATCAACAACCCGGCTATCATCTCGGTGCCCTTAAGCTTCCTGACCCTGGTGGTGGTCTCCCTGCTGACCCAGCGCCAGGAGGCCGCCCGGCAGGCCAGAAACAAAATACAGGAGGGAAAAGCATGAGAAAAACCAGCTGCCTGACGGCTCTGGCTGCCGTACTTTTCCTGTTCTCAATTCCTTTGGCGGCCACACCGGTGGAGGTTGGCCTGGGGACACTCCGCCTGGGCGGAAATCTCCAGACGGTCTATGGCTATTCCCAGACCGGCAAATGGTCCTTCGCCGCCAAGCGGGTCCGGCTGATCCTGAACGGGGATCTCCCCGAGCAACGGCTCAAATATCTGGTGCAGTTGGAGGCCCTGACCAGCCCAGCCCTGCTGGATGCCAGGATCCAGGCCTCCGGGTACCTGCCCAAGACAGACCTGATGCTGGGACGATTCATCCCGTCATTCAGTTTATACATGCCGCGCTCCACCGCCGCGCTGGAGATGATCAACTACCCGGTCGTCCTGACAAAGTTTGCCATGTGGCGGCAGATGGGGATGCAGACCACCACCAAGCTGCAGCCGGTGGAGCTGTCCATCGGCCTGTTCAACGGCTATCCCGCCAACAACTATGCCGATAACAACAAAGGAAAGGACCTGCTGTTCTCGGTTACCGCTAAACCGGCCGACTTCCTGCAGTTTCTGGGATATTCCTGGCTGGGGAATTCGGTACAAAAGGGCAGCCAGGATACCCTTAAGAACCGCTACGGCGGCGGGTTCAGTATTGAACATAAGCTCGGCCAATCGATGCTCCTGATCGTCCGTAGTGAGGTCATCGCCGGTCAGGATCGGCTGCCATTCTCCGGGGGCATGGTCAAGAGCGGGGGCTACTATGCTCATCTCGGCCTGCGACCCCACCCGAAAATCGAGGTGTTGACCCGCTGGGATAAGTTTGACACCGAGCGTTCCGACGACGGCACCGCCTGGCTGACGCTGGGGGCCAACTATTACCTGTCGGGGACCAACGCCATGATCTATGCCAACTATATACGCAAGAAGATGGAACAGCCAGGCGCTCCGCACAACGATGAATTCGCCATCCAAGTGCAGCTGGCCTTTTAACCCGCCCCGGAGGGCGTTGACTTAAAAAAACATAGATGATATAATTTCTTGTTGCTTTGAATATGGTACTTGGCATCGGGGCCGATATCGTGGCCGTGGAACGGTTCAGAAAGCTCAAGGACAAGGAAGAATTTCTGGCCCAGTTTCTGTCGCCGGAAGAACTGTCCAACGCGCCAAAGATCCATCGGGATTTTTTTTACGCCTCCCGGTTCGCCGTCAAAGAGGCCGCGTTGAAAGCGTTGGGCTGCGGCCTGAGCCGAGGGTCGTTTTGGCATGATATCCAGGTATCAAAAGATATCCGGGTAAGCCTCTCCGGCCGGCTGCTCAAATTTCTGCCGGCAGGCGGCGGCCATGCCATCCATGCCTCGGTATCGGAAGCCGGGGAGTTCGCAGTGGCCTATGTAATAATTGAAGTTGACAAATAGACCTTTTTTAGGAATAGACAGGATTAACATGATTTCACAGGGTTAATTACCAGGTTAAAGGATCCTGTAAATCTTGTCATTTTTATTCTCGTTCATGGTGTCGTTTGAATGTTTTCTGTAATAATTGAAAATATCAATAAATAGGAGATAACGGGATGAGCAACATCGGGTCATACGAGGATCGCTACAAGAGTTTCGATTGGAAACTAGCGGAGCAGGAGCTGGAGTATGGAAAAGACGGCCAGTACAACATTGGTTATTACTGTAGCGACCGGATCTGCGATAAAGGCCTGGGCTCCAAGCTGGCCCTGATCTGGGAGGGATTCACCGGTGAGGTCAAGAAATATACCTATGACGACATCCGGGCCTACAGCAACACCACCGCCAAATTCCTCCAGGACCAGGGGGTCAAACCAGGCGACCGGGTCTGCCTGTTTATGGATAAGATCCCCGAGCTCTATATCTGTTTCCTGGGCATCCTAAAAATGGGCGGGATCGCCCAGCCGTTGTTCTCGGCCTTCGGCGAAGAGGCGCTGATCACCCGGCTGGACGACGCCAAGACCAAGGCGGTGCTGACCACCAGAAAACATGCGGGCAAGGTCCGCCGCATCCGCAAGGACCTGCCGGAGCTGGCCACCATCATCATAGTTGACGCCGACGACAAGCCGCTGAATGCCGGCGAAGCGGCGTTTGCCATGGAAAAACTTCCCCGGGTGGAGAAATTCGATATAGTCAAGGTAGAAAGGGAGACCGCCTCGGTCCTGCATTACACATCCGGCACCACCGGAAAACCCAAGGGGGCCCAGCATGTTCACAATTCTTTGGTGGCCCAATACATCACCGCCAAGTGGGTGCTGGACCTTAAAGCCGACGACATCTACTGGTGCACCGCTGATCCCGGCTGGGTCACCGGAACCTCCTACGGCATTATCGGCGCCTGGTCCAACGGCGTCACCCAGGTGGTGCTGGATGCCGGCTTCAGCGCCCAGAACTGGTACGCCTTCATCGAAAGAATGAAGGTGACCATGTGGTACTCGGCTCCCACCGCCATCCGGATGCTGATGAAGGAGGGATTCGACGCGGTCAAGAAGCACGACCTCACATCCTTAAGACACCTGGCCAGCGTGGGCGAACCGCTCAACGCCGAGGCCGTGATCTGGTCCGAAAAGGCCTTCGGCCAGCCGTTCTACGACACCTTCTGGCAGACCGAGACCGGGGCCATGATGATCTGCAACTACCCCGGGATGAAGGTCAAGCCCGGCTCCATGGGCAAGCCATTCCCCGGCATCATTGCCAGCGTGGTCAACCCCAAGACCTTTGAGCCGGTGGACAAGCCCGGCACGGTGGGCCTGATAGCCTTCCGGCCCGGCTGGCCCTCCATGATGCGGGCCTACTGGAACAACAAGGAGACCTACGACGGCAAGTTCAAGAACGGCTGGTACCTGTCGGGCGACCGCTCCAGCATCGACGCCGACGGCTACTACTGGTTTGTGGGACGGGATGACGATGTCATCAACACGGCAGGACACCTGGTGGGGCCGTTCGAGATCGAGTCCGCTTTACTGGAACACCCGGCGGTGGCCGAGTCGGCCGCGGTGGGCAAGCCCGACCCCATCAACATGGAGGTGGTCAAGGCCTTCATCGCCCTCAAGCCGGGCTTCAAGGCCGACAGCGACCTGGAGATGGACATCATGAACTTCATCCGCAAGAAACTATCGCCGCTGGCCATGCCCCAGGAGATAGAGTTCATGGCCTCGATGCCCAAGACCCGGAGCGGAAAGATCATGCGCCGGATGCTGCGGGCCAAGGAGTGGGGCGAGGAGATCGGCGATATCTCGACACTGGAAAACGACTAGGCACCATCCCGCGAAACACGCTAAAAAGCGCGAAAGTACATTCCAACGTCATTCCTGCGAAAGCAGGAATCCAGGTTAAAAGTATGGATGCCTGCCTGCGCAGGCATGACAAGGGGCAGGAATGACAAAATCCTGTGGGTAAAAAATCCATGCACAATATTTAAATAACGTCATTAATTTTAGGAGACGAAAATGTCCGACGACATCAAGAACATGATCATAGAATATGTGAAAAAAGAATACCTTGACGAGGATTCAGACATGGAGGTCAAGGAGGACACCAAGCTGATCTCCAGCGGGATCGTGGACTCGTTCTCCATGGTATCCTTGAAGACCTACTTGGAAAAGAAATTCCAGATCAAGCTGCCGGACGATGCCGCCACCCCCGAGGCCTTCGACTCGGTCAACAACATCATCGAGCTGATCAAGAAATTCGGGGTGAAGGTCTAACCCAACTAATCAACTGTCATCCCGAGATCACATCTTTGCCTTACTGGCTGAGGGATGGCAGGTTTACCCTTCAACCTGCCAAGCGTGCAGCAATCTCAGGGTGACAAGCTCAATCAAGAATTAACAGTTAGGAGATACGATGGCCTATAGTTCCAAAGCCAAGGATTTTTACGCCGGCGAACTGCAGGGGATGAAGGACAAGGGGATCTTCAAGGAAGAACGATACATCCAGTCGCCCCAGGCCGCCAGCATCAAGGTGGAGTTCCCCAAGGGGGCCGAGCCCAAGCAGGTGCTGAACTTCTGCGCCAACAATTACCTGGGCCTGTCCAGCCACCCCGAGGTGGTCAAGGCGGCCCATGAGGCCCTGGATTCGAGGGGCTACGGGCTGTCCTCGGTCCGCTTCATCTGCGGCACCCAGGACATCCACAACGAGCTCGAGGAAAAGATGAGCGAGTTCCTGGGGATGGAGGGCACCTGCCTGTTCCCCTCCTGCATGGAAGCCAACGCCGGGTTGTTTGACGTGGTGCTGACCCCGGAGGACGCCATGATCTCGGACCGGCTGGTCCACGCCTCCATCGTCGACGGCCTTAAGCTGTGCAAGGCCCAGATGTTCAACTACAAGCACAACAGCATGTCCCACCTGGAAGAAAAACTGCAGGAGGCCCAGAGCTGCCGCCTGCGGATGGTCATCACCGACGGGGTGTTCTCCATGGACGGCGACATCGCTCCATTAGACAAGATCTGCGACTTGGCCGACAAGTACGACGCCATGGTGATGGTGGACGATTCTCACGCCACCGGGTTCATCGGCAAGACCGGCCGGGGCACCCACGAGTACCACAACGTGATGAAACGGGTGGACATCATCACCACCACTTTCGGCAAGGGTTTGGGCGGGGCCACCGGCGGTTCGGTCAGCGGCCCCAAAGAGATCGCCGAGATGTGCCGGCAGAGAGCCCGTCCCTACCTGTTCTCCAACACCATGCCTCCGGCAGTGGTGGCCGGGTCCATCAAGGTTTTGGAACTGCTGTCCAAATCAACCGACCGCAGGGACAAGCTGGAGAAGAACACCAAGTACTGGCGCGAGGGGCTAACCAAGGCCGGGTTCGATTTGAAACAGGGCGACACCCCCATCGTTCCGGTGATGCTGTACAACGCCAAGCTGTCCCAGGATATCGCCCGCGACCTGTACGCCGAGGGCATCTATGTGACGGGCTTCTTCTTCCCGGTGGTGGCCCAGGGGCAGGCCCGTATACGCACCCAGATCTCGGCCGGGCATGAGATGGAGCATTTGGACAAGGCCCTGGCGGCGTTTACCAAGATCGGGGAGAAGTACGGGATACTGGGGCTGAAGAAGGACCAGATCATCGCCAAGTACGGGCTATAGGGGCACGCTATCCGCAGATTGCGCAGATTTGCGCAGATTCCGGGTATAAATTTTAGGGGTACCAAGGGTTTTCTTTCTGGGGGTCATTCCCGTGAAAGTGGGAATCCATGAACGGGATCAAACCACAGAGACACTGAGGCACAGAGGATTTTCTTTCTGGGTGTCATTCCTGCCCTTCGGCCTTGCTCAGGATAAACTCCAGCGGGAATCCAGGCCGTCTTGACCTCACCCCGGCCCTCTCCAAATAAATTTGGAGAGGGGGCGTCATTGCAAGCATGCCTGCATACGGGCTTACGTGTCATTGCGAGAAGACCAATGTACCGGACAAACGAAGCAATCTACTTATTGCAAGCCGTAATTTAGAGAGTAACTATGCGGCGGGAAGGGATTTAACTCCCGTCCCGCCGTTTATGCTTGTTGTTGTGTGTTGGACAAAGGTTAATATTGATGTGAAATATTGTTGCACAATACCAATAAAAGAGGGTATATGAATCAAGAAAGCAAAGAGTTTAATGATCTTGAATATAGTTTTACAGATGCCTTACGTATGGCAGCTGTTACCGCAAAGAAAGAATGTAATTATAACCCTGCAGGCTTCATCCAAATGATAAATGAACTTGGGGGTGTTGGCACAGCGAAAAAACTTATTCACACAATAAAGCTCTCGGATGGATTTACTAAACTTTGGGGATTAAAACGTTTAGATTTAACTGCTGAGGCTATTGCACTACAACCCAAGTGGAAATCTCTTTTTACAGATGAAGAGTTGAATATTGCTAAATCACGTCTTATTTCTTCAGGGTATGCACTACCAGAAAACCATGGAACTTTATTAAATGATGATGTCATTGTAGACATGCAAAACGACAATGTAACATGGTCGCAGGAGGAATTATCTGCTGCTGTAGATGCTTACCTCCAAATGCTTGAGAAAGAAACAAGGAATGAACCTTGCAATAAATCTGAAATTAACAGAGATTTAAGAAGCGGCATATTAAAAAACAGAACTAAGGGTTCAATAGAGTATAGAATGCAGAATATTTCATCTGTTATGGAGTCATTGTGTCTGCCACGCATCAAAGGGTATTTGCCTGCAAAAAATATAGGGCCCAATGTGTTTTATGAAATAAAAAATATATTGGAAAAGAAAAACATTTTTGATAAAACTATTTATGAGCCTACTGAAGATGCTAATGAGTATGAAAGACGTGCAACTATTCTTTCTTCAAAGATTGAGACTGGTAAACCAATCGGGGTAAATACACCAGATAAGGTGTTACAAAAGGACACATATATTTACAAGAGGGATCCTTTAGTTAAAGCATGGATTTTAAAAAGTGCTACAGGTAAGTGCGAAAAGTGTAATAAGGAAGGACCATTCATTAAGGATGATGGTACAATCTACTTAGAAGCGCATCACCTTAAGTCACTTTCTGACGGTGGTAGTGATACAATAGATAATGTTCTTGCGCTTTGCCCGAACTGTCATAGGGAAATGCACTATGCATGTAATAGAAATGATTATATTAATAAAATTAGAATGCTGATTCCAAGATTGCGAAATGTCTAATTAGCATTCGTTTCAGGTAATGCCCCACCAGCAAACAAACAATGATTCAGTTAACTTTTATCTTTCTAATATAATACAAGGGGTAATCACCAACTCATCATGGCGCTTCAGGGTAAAGGAATTAACTCCCGTCCCGCCGTTTATGCTTAAAACGAGGAGGAAGATCGCTATTTACCGTTGCTGTGTTGTTGTCGTGTGTTTGCTAATATGGGCGCAAACATGTTAGAGGTGTCAATCCTGAAACGATATTATGTATAGCAAGAATAAATCCATATTATACGCGTTAGTGGCCGCGTCATTGTTCGGAGCCAGCGCGCCTTTAGCCAAATTATTATTAAGCGATATTCAACCCGTTTTATTGGCTTCATTTCTTTATCTGGGCAGCGGCCTCGGTTTGTTGTTTTACAAATTTATCCGGCGTATTACGAAAAATGACCCGGTGAAAGAAGCCAAAATAGGCCGGGCTGACTTGCCTTGGCTGGTCGCCGCAACATTTTTTGGCGGTATCACCGCCCCGATTGTTCTGCTGTTCAGCTTAAAACACACTCCTGCGGCAACAGCCTCGCTAATTCTAAATTTTGAAGGCGTCGCTACTGCGCTGATTGCTTTTATAGCTTTTCGGGAAGCCATCAGTAAACGCATTTGGCTGGCTGTTGGTTTTGTAACCATCGCTGTCATTTTATTATCAGTTGACCTGTCCGGCAAATGGGGCTTTTCGCTTGGGGCCTTGGGTGTTGCAACGGCTTGCGTCCTGTGGGGCCTGGACAATAATTTCACCAGAAACATTTCGGCCAAAGACCCGGTAGCTATTGTTATCGTCAAAGGCATTGTGGCCGGTGCTATAAGCCTGGCAGTGGCGTTAATTATTGGGAACCCATTCCCCGGTTTGGTAAAAGTATTGCTCGCGTGTCTTTTGGGCCTTTTTTGCTACGGCCTGAGCATTGTTTTCTTTATTTTATCCCTGCGTGAACTGGGCACAGCCCGCACCAGCGGATATTTTGCCACTGCTCCTTTCATCGGCTCGGCCCTTTCCTTTTTGATCTTCCGGGAACTGCCCAACACGCTTTTTTTTATTGCTTTGCCGTTTATCGTGGTTGGTGCCTTTTTATTGTTCACCGAAAAACATACGCACCTGCATACGCATTTTGAATTCAAGCACGATCATATTCATGACCACATTGACGGGCACCATACCCACGAACATTCCGCAAGCCGTGTCTCACAAACGCATTCCCATCCGCACAAACACGTTCCTGTCAATCACAAACACCCACATAACCCGGACATACATCATCGCCACAGCCATGATGATTGATCGACTTAGCACATAAAAAAAGGTATGAAGCTGGCTCACGTGTCCGTCTCGCACATACGCACAATCGCACAAACAAAAATACGTAGCGCAAAAACAGTTAACTCGCAAAGTGAAAATTGCAGAGTACTGTCGATCCAGTTAACTTTTTTCTTCTAATATAACACAAGGGGTAATCACCAACTCACCATGGCACTTCACATCAAGGTAAGGGAATTTTACCGCAACGAACTGGTGGAACTGCAGAACGCCGATCTTTTCAAGGAGGAGCGCTACATCCACACGCCCCAGGCGGCCAGCATGGGAAGGATATTAAGATAAAATTTCATGCTGGTATAAAAATCATCTTAGCGATTAGCGTATGTATAATAATCGCTGCAAAACCAGGAGAAGCTTCTATGGATTCCCTGATGCAAAAATATAATACGATTTGGTGGCAGTATAATCTGAATGGTTCGGAAAAAATACTGGACGACATATTGAAGGATAATCCCCAGCAGCCGGAGGCCCTGCGGAACAAGGCGTTTGCGCAATATTACTATCGCCAAAATTACTCCGGTGCATTGGAGTCAATTCAAAAAGCCATCGGGGCCGAGCCCCAAGAGGCGAAAAATTATTTCGTCCAGGGCGACATACTATTTTCCCGAGCCGACTATGAACAGGCGGCGCGGAGCTACTCCCGGGCAATAGAGTTAGACAGCGCCAATGCCGATTATTGCTTATCACTGGCCAAGACCTGCCTTCGGCTAAATAAAAAAGACGAGGCGAAGCGCGAGCTGGAAACAGCGGTGCGCTTGAATCCATACCTACTGGAGGCCAATAACCTTCTCCATGTGGCCTATGTCGAAGGTGGCGAATACGACCAGGCATACCGTATTTGGAAATCACAATACCTGTTTGACGAAAGCGGAACGTCATCTTACTGCCCCGGGGAATGGAATTCCCTCTACCAATCGGCCATAATGCGCGATAAACGAGAACCGGATTATCATTGCACCATGGGTCAGTTGTACGAACGTTTGCTGCTCTACGATGAAGCCAAGATGGAATTTGAAAAGGCCCGGCAACAAGCCCCGGATGACGACAACATGTTCCAATCTTTTGAGAAAGTGTCGAAATTTATTATTTTCCGCGAGACGCTCAAGAAAACCCTTGATGAATTTTATCGGCAGCAGGCGGTGCAGGGGAGATTAAAAGAAAAAGACCTGCTGCCGCGACTTGTACCGATATATGCCGAAATAGCCGGCCTTTTTCCCGATATCCGGAAAACAAGGAAACACAACAAGGGTTGGTTGAACAAGGTCAACGGCAGGATCGAAAAAAAGTTCCATGTCATAATACATTATGGATATATAGACGGTTATTGGGGTGGTCTTTTCGGGCATGTAACGCTGGATACCATGAGGGAAATATCCCAATGGGGAAAGACCGGAAAGCTGCGGATGGTGGTCCTGAAAAACATGGTATCCAACGGTTTCAACAGTTGGTACTGGAACTACCAAGGCCAGAATGGCGGATGGACTACATCCGGGTTCTTGTCGCAAACCAAGGAATTCTTCGTGGTCATGGATCCCAAATATGGGGCCGCTTACGGCAGATGGGAATTATTGAACGATCAAAATAAAAGGTCAAAAATATTAGCGGAGGATAAAGAAAAGGAGGAAGGTTTTATAGATCGTCCGCCCCTTGATGTATTTTATTCATCTTGGCTGGGGAACCAACTCAAACTCAAGGCCATGGACGAAGCCATACAACCATATAAGGATTGTTCTCTTGATGAACAAAAAGCGGCGTGCATCAGATTGTTATTAGATCACTATTTCAACACCTCAACGGTCATCCACGAAGGGCAGCATGCCTTGGATTCCAGGCACTGGCTTTTCGGATTCAGGCAATGGGAGCTGGAATACCGGGCGAAATTATCAGAGAACTGTTATGGAAGAATGCCGCACCTGTCACTATCGGATATCCTGAGTCAGGATATCGGCAACAATAAACTCTCGCACGGCAGGGCAGTGACCAAGCTATTTGAGGATATCTCCAAGTATATTCTGAAAAACAAAGCTAAGTATCCCAATATCAATACTAATAAAAACATCATGATGCAGCTTGTATCTCTGGATTCGAAAGACATCAAGGAAATCGGGAACGCCGTCTTTAGGGAAGGATACAAGTAATGGCCCTGCATAAAAAGGTAAAGGAATTTTATCGCAACGAACTGGTGGAACTGCAGAACGCCGATCTTTTCAAGGAGGAGCGCTACATCCACACGCCCCAGGCGGCCAGCATCAAGGTGGAGTACCCGGCCAACTCGCCCCAGAAGGAGGTCATCAACTTCTGCGCCAACAACTACCTGGGGCTCTCCAACCACCCGGCCATCGTGGCCGCGGCGAAGCAGGGCCTGGAGGAGCGGGGCTTCGGGCTGTCCTCGGTCCGGTTCATCTGCGGCACCCAGGACAAGCACAAGGAACTGGAGCGGAAGATCTCCAAATTTTTGGGCATGGAGGACGCCATCCTCTATTCCTCCTGCTTCGATGCCAACCTGGGAGTGTTCGAGGCTCTTTTAGGGGAGGAGGACGCTTTGATCTCGGACGAGCTGAACCACGCCTCCATCATTGACGGCATCAGATTATGCAAGGCCGAGCGGCGCCGCTTCAAGCACATGGACATGCACGATCTGGAAGCTCATTTAAAGCAGACCAGAAATTCGCGCTTCCGGATGATCGTCACCGACGGGGTCTTTTCCATGGACGGCGACCTGGCCCCGCTGGAGCAGATCTGCAACCTGGCGGAGTCCTACGAGGCCATGGTGCTGGTGGACGAAAGCCACGCCTCGGGGTTCATTGGCAAGACCGGAAGGGGCACACACCAGCACGCCGACGTGATGGGCCGGGTGGACATCATCACCACCACCTTCGGCAAGGCGCTGGGCGGGGCCTCGGGCGGCTGCATCGCTTCCAGCCAGGAGATCATAAACATCCTGCGCCAGCGCTCCCGTCCCTACCTGTTCTCCAATACCATCAGCCCCTCGGTGGTGGCCGCCACCATCAAGGCCATCGAGATGATGGAGACATCGACCGCCCTGCGCGACAAGGTGATGGACAACGCCAAATACTTCCGGCAGAAGATAAAGCAAGCCGGCTTCGACATCCGGGAAGGCATCCACCCCATCGTCCCCATCATCCTGCACGAGGCCGAGGCGGTCCAGAAGATGTCGCGGCAGCTGTACGAAGAGGGCATCTACGTGATAGGTTTCTTCTATCCGGTGGTGCCGCGGGGCCGGGCGCGGATCAGGGTCCAGATCTCAGCCGCCCACGAACGGGAGCATCTGGACAAGGCTATAGCGGCGTTCACCAAGGTTGGAAAGAAACTGGGCGTACTGAAACCTAATTAACCACAAAAGGCACAAAGAACACAAAAAACCGTGAAATGTGAATCGTAAATTGTGATTTTTGTATTTGGTGGCTTGGTGTCTTTGTGGTAAAAAAGAGGAGAAGATATATGATATTTAAAAAGTCATATTCCTTCATCATCCTTCCGCATCACGGCGAGCACGGGAAGTCGGTGTTCCTTCACTCTTGGTGGCTGAATGCCATTTTGCTGGTTACAGTAGCGGCGGTGGGCATCTCCGGGTTTTTTATCGCCCGGCATTATCTGTTCCATTACAAACTCAAGACGGCCTTTGAACCCACCTTCAAGGAAAACAAGGTTTTGCGGGTCGAGCGGAAAAGCTACGACCATGTCAAGGATTCGCTGGCCAGCGACATCTCATCACTCCAGGCTCAGCTGAAGAAAGAGCGCAGCAATTACCTGGCATCGGTGGGGAACCTGGCCCGGCAGGTGGACAACCTGCGCAAACTGGCGGTAAAGGTAAAGATCCAGGCCGGTTTCAAGACCGCCAACATCGTGGAAGAAGGAGAGGCTGCCGGAGGCCCTGAATCGCCGATCATTCTTGGTAAGTACGACATAAGCCATCCGATCGAAACTACCCAATTGGAATCCAAGGTCAGCCCCGATATTTTTCAGCAGGTAGCAGATCTCAAAAAAGTGGACAGCTATCTGGAGACCAAGGAATGTCTGCTTTCGGCTACGCCGGAGCTGGCGCCCCTGTTCGGCAAGATGACCTCCACTTTCGGGGTCAGGAGATGGAGACGGAGCGGGCATTCGGAGAACCATTACGGGTTGGACATTGCCGTGCCCCGGGGCACACCGGTAAGCGCCCCGGCCGAGGGAGTAGTGACCATTAGAAGCCGGGTGGGGGATTATGGCAATTTGATCGAGCTGGATCACGGAACCGGCTATACCACCAGATTCGGGCACCTTTCCAAATTCAACGTGGAGATCGGCGACCGGGTGAAAAAAGGCCAGATAATAGGGTTTGTCGGGTCCACCGGGCGCTCCACAGGCCCGCATCTGCATTATGAAGTGCGGATGAACGGCACCCCGGTCGACCCTATCGGCTACATGGGCGATCTGGGAGAATAACCTAATAATATTAAAGCCCCGGCGTTTTATACGCCGGGGCTTTTGTCCTTTATGGAGTTCTACTGTCACATATATTTGACAAAAAATAGATAAATAATAAGCGGAAAATAAAAAATAATCCATATAACACTATGTGATTAAAGAAGATATAAATTGAATATCATTTTGGCATGCCCAATGCTTTATATATTGTCAGGAGAACAAAATGAAAAAGCATGTCAAAATAATAATGATCGCGACCCTGGCAATAAGCGCAAAATTCGTTTTCGGCCAGACGGTTGCTTTATTGACCCCCAGCGATATCTCCCGGACCGTTAATGTATCGGTAAGCGTGGCTAAAAAGGCCCGGATCGAAGTTCTGAGCGCCTCAAATATTTTAAGTGTCAGCAACGAAGATAAAACCAGGGGGTATGTTGATCTGCCGAAAGCCATTGTCCTAAAAGTGTGGTGTAACAGCAGTGATGGCGCCAGGGTAATGGGACAGATAGATCCTTCGATCAATGGTCTGAAAGGTAAAATACTGTACAGGCTGTCCGGTGAAAAGGATTTCCGTGAAGCCAATGGGAGTTTGCACGATATATACGAAAGTTATAAGATCGAGAGAGGTTCCAACGTCTCCCTGGATATAAGATATGTGCTTGCCGACAATACGCTGGCTGGCGATTACCAATTTGAAGCATCTTTTGTAGCCGAGCCCAAATGATAGTGATAGTTATTTTCAGGCACAACTTGCAAATATAAATCTTAAAACAAAGAGAGGTGTATAAACAAACTATGGAATATTTAAATATCCCATAGTTTGTTTTGCTCTATTTCCGGACTGGGTATTGCTTGACAAAATGGCTTAAAATGATATATACTACAATCATACAAAGGCCTTATTTTATCATTGGGCGATTAGCTCAGCTTGGTTAGAGCGCCTGCTTTACACGCAGGAGGTCGGGGGTTCGATCCCCTCATCGCCCACCATACCGGCATCATAGTTGTGGCATCTTTTCCCTGAATTGACCACAGAAAGCACATAATTCACAAAATAATTTTCTTGAAATGTATATTTTCGCTAAAGGCACTGGTCGTAAAATGATTAAAATTAAAAAACATCGGCCTTAGATTATCACAAAGCCCCAGCAATTCATTTTCATATCCATTTTGTGCCCGTTGTGCCTTTTGTGGCTGAATGGTTACGAATTTTGGAAATCATAGAAAAGATATGATATATTTTGGCATCATTAATGATACCAAGAACGCACAAAAGTGCAAAACGCAAGACAAGATTTTGCACTTAAATTTTATAAAAATAATTCTCAAGTATATAGTGTATGCAGACAAAGGTCAAAACACAAAATGTAGTATATGAAATAATAGAGTAAATGGAACAAAAATTGCATGCAATTATTGTTAAGACAACAAGTTAAAAATAATTATCAACTTAGTAAGGAGGTAGATCCATGAAAAAACTTTTGCTTGCCAGCTTAGTAGTCGCACTGTTTGCCGGGATGGCAATGGCACAGCCTGCAGATGTAACCAGCGACGTTGATGTTCAGGTTACAGTCGGCGGTGTTTGGACCCTGACTTTAGACGTGGCGGCAATCGATTTCGGGATCCTGATCCCCGGCGACAATGCTTCAGACGCAGTTAATGTCAATGTCAGGACCAATCAAAAGATCGCTTGGCACCTGAAGCTCAACAAGGATCAGGACCTGACCCACACCGTTGACGCAACCGAAATCTTCCCCTCTGCTAACTTGACCTATACCGGTAGCGGTGGAGCCGGCACCTGGGTTGACGGGGAGTTTACTCTGGCTCCGACCACAGCATATACCTGTGCTGCGATCGAGTATAAGAATTTGGGCGCAGGGACGGACCTGACCACAACCCTGGACATACTGATCCCGGATCCAGCGATGGCCGGCATCTATACCAACACCATCACCTACACGCTGACTGCAACCCCGTAGGCGCTTGCTTAACAAAGCGGGGCATCACTTTTATTAAGGGGTGCCTCGCTTTTAGTTTAAATAATTTACTATGCTAATGGCTAAAAGTTCTCTTTTTTTACTGATTAACATTATTTGGACTTCCCTATCCTTTGGGCAGTCACCAATCTCATTGAATGTTTGGCCCCCCCGGGTGGATCTGAATGTTGTCCCCGGCGAAAGTCGTACCGGCGTAATAACGGTGGAGAATAAGGGGAGCAACCCGGTAAGGGTGTTGAGTTATATAACCGACCTGGGGATGGATAAGCTAGGGAATCTTACTTATCCCGATGGAGGGACGCTTTCCTTCTCTTGCGAATCGTGGATGCTGGTAAACCCGGAAGATTTCGTCCTTTCACAGGGGACCAGTCAAAGAGTGCGCTATACCTTCAAGGTGCCGGATAATGCTGCCGGGACTTATTTGGCCTCAATTTTCTTTCATTCCAAACCGCAGGAAAAAACCAAGGGGTCAGGCAGCAAGCTGGCAGTAAGAGTAGGCACTATCTTTGTCCTAAATGTTACCGGGACCGGCTTTAAAAGCGGTGAGCTTACGTCCCTTTCCATGAACAGCACCGGATCGGAGAATATCGCCCAGATAGAGCTGGGATTTAAAAATAAGGGCAATCTGCTGGTCCGACCCACTGGAACTGTGGAGATCAAGGACCAGATCGGCTGGACGGTGAATAAACTCATGATCAATGAGGACAATCAAGCGGTGCTGCCCTTTGCCGAAAGAATAATCAGGATACCGATAAACAATATCAGGCCGGGCAGTTATGATCTGATTGCCATGGTTGATTACGGCGGCTCGGAGATACTATCGGGCGAACTCAAGGTCAAACTGGTCGCTGCCGAGGCTCCCAGGCACAGCTGGCCGATCCCGGAACCCAAGGCGCCAATTAAAACCACCCGCCAGCCGGTTAAAAAAGCCGAGCCGGTGGCTAAAGCCTCGCCGGAGGAGATAAAGAATCTCTATGCTTTGGCCACCAAGCAATATACCTCCGGGGATTACCAGGCATCTCTGGCCACCTGGCAAAAACTTTTAAGGGTCGATCCGGGCAATTCCACCGCTCGAAAGAATATGGAGAGAACCAAGGCCAAACTGGATGCCTTGAAAAAAATAAAAGGGTAGATGAATAGATTTTTTAAAATCATAATTTTATTGTTGATTGCCGGCCCGGCAATATTGCAGGCCGGGGATCAGCTTTATTTTACCTATGGTTTTGAGAACGGCAACAAGTTAAGAGGGCAAAATTACGGCCAGCAGGAATACAGGCATAACATCAGCAGCGCCTTTGACAAGAAAATGGAAAGCTACCGGCTGTCCTCAGAGCTGGCCGTGTATTACAGCAGCATTGATCAAGCCCAGTTGCAGACCATAAAGCTCGGCTTCGATCAGATAGTTTTAGGAAGCAGCACTGTTAATGTTTACCTTGGTGATAGAAATGTAAATTTGCCATATAATGCGGGAGTAATGTACGGCAGGATAAGAGGAGTTGTTGCAGAATACCGATATAAGGGCTTTTCCTCGGGGATATACGGCGGAGCACCATCATATCTATACCAAAAAAGCTCTTCGCTTAACAATAAAAGCGCTTTTGGATCATATGTCGGGATCAAGCCACTGGATTGGCTTTCTGGAAAATTCTACATATACAACGAGGAAAGCAAGCAAGCCACCGATACCCTTTACCGCCGGGCGGTGGGTTTTGGCCAGCAGTTTGACATCGTAATGCCCTGGGGTCTTAATATGATGCTGGGTACGGCCTGGAAAAGAAGGCAGGAAATATCGGGCGGCAGCATAATTACCAAATCGGCGCCCTCTGTTTCCACCAATGTCACCTGGGCCAGGAAGAAGTACCGGGTCTCGGGGGGGATGGACTTTCTGGGGGCATATTTCCGCCCGTTGCAGACCAAGAATTATTACGGCCCCAGGTTCTACGCCAGCTGGAGGCCCAACGAAATATTCGGGCTGGACGGCAGATTCACCAACTATAATGCCGACGGCGACACCCTCTATCCCATGATTACCAACAGCTGGGGGGCCGGCTCCAGCATGAAACTACCCAATCTTCCAGCGGTCAAGGCAAACTACACCAATACCGACAAGAAGGTCGACTGGGGAGGGCCCAATTCCAAATGGTATATTTCCGATGACAAATCGGTCGAGATGAGCCAAAGCATCAACCGGTTTGAGATGGGCTTAAAGTACCAGGTCAACAACCGGATCGAGAAAAAACTGCAGTCAATGGATGCAACCAGGCAATCCTGGCGGGTGAAACCACTTTATCGGACGCAACTAGCAACTTTCTGGATGAGCGGAGAATTTGACCAGTGGAAAGACAACCGGCAGAATAATTCCGGGTATTTACGGAAATATCGGGCCGGAAGTAATGTGGGGTTGTGGGGCGGAAGCCGGGTCATTGCCGAAATGGGATTAAACGATCGGGGCGACCAGCATTACGGGCGAAACGGAAGCCTGGTAGCCAACCTTCAGTTGAAATTGAACTTCTCTAAGAAATATCTGCTGGACCTCTCCTGGTGGAACGAGAACAACATCGCCCAGGATACCGGCTTCTTCTATCTGCGTGACAGGTCGCGCTTGGGCTTGTTTATAACCAGGAGGATGGACATCTCCGGGAATGTTATGGAGGGGCTGGTGTTTTTGGATGCCAACAAGAACGGCCTTCAGGATGCCGGTGAATACGGTCTGCCCGGGATCATCCTGAACCTTTCCGACGGACGAAGGACCATCACCGATGCCCGTGGAAAATACCAGTTCAATAAAATCAACAGCAAGAACCCGACGATAAAAATTGATATCTCCACGCTCTCGGCGGAGTATAACATCATCGGCGTCGGGGAGAAACAGGCTTCTCTGGGGGGGTGGCGCTCCACCTTGGTCAATTTTGCTGTTTCGTCCCTGGGGGGCATCAAGGGGCGGGTATATGTGGATGAAAACAATAACGGAAAGTTCGACGGAGAGGATTACGGGCTGTCTGGCGTCACACTGATACTGCAACCGTCAAATTCCGCTTCGGTCACAAACGGCGGGGGGATGTTTCGGATAACCAACGTTCCCACCGGCCAACAGACCCTGAACATCGACCGCAATAGCATTCCGCCGGATTACGATTTAAAAAGCGAACCTTCCAGGCTGATAAACATCAAGCAGGGGGAGATATCAAACCACCTGGAATTTGCCATAGTGAAAAAGATCCGGCCGGTAAAGAAAGTGGTGTTCGGCGGAGTCAGCACGGTAAAAATAGATACCTCTCCCAAAACAGAGGCAAAACCGAGATCAGCCAGAAGCGCAAAACAAACCGGAGCGGCCCCAAAACAGCAGGACAGGGTGACCATAAAGGCCAGACAACCATCCGCCCCGAAATTATCCCAGCCGGAGATCGACGCCCTGTACAAGGAAGGAACTAAGCTGTACAGCTCCGGGGATTACCAACGGGCTTTAAGCATCTGGCAGAAAATATTATCGGCAGATCCCGGACATAGCCAAGCCAAAAGAAATCTGGAAAAAACCCGGCAAAAACTGGAGGCCTTGAAAAAAGTAAAAGGATAAATAAAAAAGATTTTCATAAAGCGGCTCTATCATCTGATAGAGCCGCTTTTTAAATGCAAAATTTTAACAAAAATTGCAAAATATCATATCTCTGGGTGTAGTTATTGCATTTGTGATTTGGTATTTAATAAGGTATTACTATCCGCCAGTCTATAGTTTATCATAACTATAATGCTTCCATAGCCTTAAATTGATATCAGCAAATTCCTGATCATTAGGTATGGAATTTGTATGATGTATAATTAAGCAAACACAGTAAACGGCGAGTATTTATGAAAAAGATATCACTGGTAATAATACTTTTCAGTCAGATATTATTTATAAGACAAACTCTGGCCACGGATTACGCTGTAATCGTCAAATATCCAGTCTATATATCCGGCCAGGCTGCAGCCAGCACCGGAAACCCTTTTGCGGTTCTGGTGGGCATCATTCCCGATACCACCGGCGAAAATTTTGTGGGGAGATGCCGCATTGGCAGTTCCAGCACAACCGCTGGAAATAACCACTTTCACTGGCAGGACAGCACCGCCTGGGAGGCGAGTGCACGCAATACTTGGGGCGGCGATCTGACGGCATATTATAATTCCAAGCATATTGCCGCCGCCGATTCCGGAGAGACCACCAAGGTCTGGTTCGTCACCAAGTGCGACACCACTCCGCAGTCACAATATATACTGGCCAGGATCCGACGGCTGGCGGATACCACGGTTACCGGTTCAAATCGCGATTCGCCCCGCCAGCTACTGACGGTGATGGATATGTCAACCCAGGGGGCTTGGATGGAGGGTCATATATACGGCGATCCATCATATTCCACGCCGCTGGCAAACTATGTGGTGCTGGCTTACCGGGCGGACACCATAGTAGGCTCCTATATCACTGAGAATAACTATGTCATTGAAGGATATGATTCCGGTGATCCCGGCTATGTCATGTTTGCTGTGCCTACCGGAAATATTGATTCCTTCAAAGTTCGCGATATGTCAGACAACCCTGTCAATTTCTATGTAAAAAGCACTCCGCCATGGACCATTATCGCCGGGGACACCATAAATTTCGATATCCTGCCCAACGTCCCCACCGTCATCTACACCTCTCCGGCAAATAATGCCGCCAATGTCGCGATAAATTCTCCGATAAAGATCGGGTTTAACAAGGCGATCAACCAATCCAGCTTTGCCTATAGCTGCTCCACCGGGGTGGCCGGATGGTTAGTTTCCTGGAACGGCGCCAGCGATACCGCCACCCTTACCCATGATAATTTCAGCTATGTGACAACATACAAAATCCAGGTGACCGCGGCCAAGGACCTTTCGAACAACGACCTGGTTCCGGGCCCCAAGCCCAACCCCTTCCGTTTTGCCACCCAGCCCGACCCGGCCACCATCCCCTTAAAAATAATCTGCCTGGATGTGGGCCAGGGAGACGCCACCTTGGTGCTTTCGCCTTCGGGGAAATCGTTGTTGTTCGATGCCGGTGAGACCGGCAAGGGATACGGCAAGATATGGCCTTTTTTAAGGGACAGCGTACAAACCCATCACCTGGATTATACCGTGGTCAGCCATTACCACGAAGACCATGTCGGCGGAATGGACGAGGTGATCGACAGCTTGGGCGGCAGTGACTCTGTCCTGAACTACGGATACGACCGCGGCGGAGCCTACGCCTCAACCGCCTTCACTGATTATGCAGCAGCCCTGGGAGCTAAAAGGAAGACTATCGGGTTGAACCAGTCGATAGATCTGGGCTCCGGGGTAAACGCCAAATGCGTGGCGGTCAACGGCCAGACCCAGGGCGACAATATCACCCCCTCCGATGAGAATGATTACGGGATAGGGTTGCTGATACAATACGGCGGTTTCAAGATGATAGTATCCGGAGATCTGGGGGGATACAATTCCGGGGGATATAAGGACGTGGAATCCATCCTGGGCCCCGACATCGGCAAGGTTTCGGTGCTGCATGCTAACCACCACGGCTCGCAAAACAGCAGCAATCCGTATTGGGTATCGACCCTGGATCCTAAAGTGTCGGTCATCTCGGTGGGAAACAACGGCTACGGCCATCCCACCCAGCTGGCATTGGACCGGCTGTGCAATGATCCGGGGGCCAACAATTATATCTACCAGACGGAGTTGGGATCGGGCGGCACCATTCCCGTTGGCAGGGGGGAAGTGGTGGGTAGCAATGTCTGGATCGAAGTGACGGCCGACACTTTTACCGTCAACAGCAGCGACAAATATCCCAATCCGGTGCTGCTGTCCTCCCTTTCGGCAGCATTGGACGGCCAGGGCCATGGCATGATAAAGTGGCGCACCGAGAGCGAGAAGGACTGCGACAGATGGGAGATAGAGCGGACCGATGATCCTTCTGCCGGGTATGTCAAGATTGGCGAAACAGCCGGGAACGGGACCACCAATCAGCCCTCTGAATATTCATTCACAGATCCCCATCAGTTGTCAGCTGGGGATTATTATTACCGGATCGCCCAATATGATTTTTCTGGCACGATAACTTATTATGGGCCGGTGAAATTGTCGATGGATGGCGGCGGGCTGCTACCTGCCGAATTTAAACTAGGGAATAACTATCCCAATCCGTTCAACCGTGATACCAAAATCAGCTATCAGATTCCCGGGGCCGGGCGGGTCAGCCTGGCGGTCTACAATGTGGCCGGACAGTTGGTGAGGACCCTGACCCCGCCCAACCCTCCCCTCGAGGGGAGGGAAAATAGGGAGGGGTCCGTAACCTGGGACGGCAAGGACAGCGCGGGCAACGCTCTTCCCAACGGGGTTTACCTGTTCCGATTGTCCACCGGTGGCGAAAGCGGCATAAGAAAAATGATGCTGATAAGGTAGGCCATATCTGTTTTGAATGGCACCGATGGAATATCGGTGCCTTTTTGTTTTATAATTTTACTTGACAGTTTAATAATATTTGACTATACTATAAATGATATAAACCCTAAAGTGCTAATGAACAATACCTTAAGAATAACAATCGGGCTGGTGTTGACAGCCGTCGTATTGGGTCTTTCCTATTGGGCAAATATGCCTGCTGGAAAGAAGCCCGGTGCCGCCCAGTCCGACGAGCTGAAGATCCGCTCCGAGCTGGTGGCCAAGAACCTGGCCCGGGTGGTCTCTGACCCCTTTGCCAACCAGGATGATCTGGCCTTATCCGAGATCATTGCCCAGACCAAGCAGGATTATTCCGAGGTGTCGGACCTGTTCATAGTCAACCTCAAGGGCGGGGTTGCCGCATCCAGCAACGAGACAGCCGTGGGGGACGAGTTAATCCTCCCCTCCGGCATAAAAAAATTGACCGGGGAGCCGGTATTGGTTCAATCAGTTGTTAATGCCAAATCCCCGGATAAGGCATACTGGGCCGCCGCCCCGATATTGCTGGGGCGGGAGAGGATCGGCAGCGTCTACATCCAACTTAAAGGCAGGGTCAAGGCAGCAGGGGCGATCAAAACTCCGCAGTCCATCTATATCCTGGCCGGCCAGACCGCAGCGCTGGCGCTGATAATCCTTTTAATGATATTCGGCCCCAAATCGAAAGCGGCCGAGGTTTCCACCGAGGCCTTCGACAAGCTGGAACAGAAGAAAAAAGATATTGAGAAGGACATAGAGAACAAACGCAAGGATCTGAAAAAGGTGGAGGCCGAGGCGGGCGACCATAATCGCTGGCTGGAGATGTTCCGTTCCGAGGAAAACGACCTGGCCAGCCAGGTTAAGAAACTGCGGGAGGAGCGCGGACAGATGGACGGCCATCTGGATGAAGGGCGCAAACAGCTGATAGAATTCGAGACCCTGCTCAGGGAAAAGCAGACCAAGCTTGAAGAAATAAGCAACCATTTGTCGGACCGGATACAGGAAGGCATCGAACTGGATAAAAGACTGGAACGGATACAGCACCAGGAGGCCGAATTGAACCAGCGGATGGTGGAACTGAAGAAGGGCGAAGAGAATCTGGCCCAGTGGCTCAAGCAGTCCAAGACCGAGGTGCAGAACCTGGTGCAGTTCATAGCCGAAAAACGGGTGGAGGAGAGCGAACTGGAGCAGACCATCGAAGAGAGACAGCGGCTCAATGCCGAGATGGAGGAGCGGGGGCAGCAGTTGCAGTCGCAGATCGCAGAGCTGGCCAACGTCTGCGAACAGTGGAGCGCCGAGCATGAAAGGCTCTCCAACGAAGTCTCCGAGAAACAGCAGAACCTGACGGCCATCATGCAGCTGTTGGAAGGCTCCCGGACCAGGTTGGAGAAGCTTCAGAAACAGGGATCGGAGGTGTCCTCCTCATGAACGACTATTATTCACTGCTAGGCGTCCGCCGTGAAGCCAGCACCTCTGAGATCACGGCAACCTACCGGAACATCCTAAGGGAAAAATTCCAGAAAGCAGGATACAGCTCTCTTTTTTCCGATGTCACCCAGGCCTACCGCACCCTGGCCAATCCCGAAAAGCGCAAGGACTATGATCTGCTACTGCAAAAAGTGGTGGGTAAATACTTGGTGCAGAACCCCAATAATCCGACTCCGGCCGAGAAGAAGTATCAATCCGGACTGAATGCCATTGATCAGAAGAGATTTCAGGAGGCGGTCGATTTCTTTACCAAAGCCATAAAAATCGATCCCGAGAAGAGCCACTTTTACAGCCAGCTGGGGCTGGCTCTGGGCATGTTCAACGGCCGGCTGGCTGAGGCCGAAAGGTACTGTAAAAAGGCCATAGACCTGGAACCGGACAATCCGGAACTGTGCTACAATCTGGGTTTTCTTTACCAGCGGCATAACCTGGTGGACGCCGCACAACAGGCTTTTCTTCAGGCTCAGCAGGCCGAACAGAAGCGCTGGGAGAATGTCTTTAACCAAGGCCAGGCTGTAATAGAGATGCAGTGGAGCGAAGAGGCGGAGGAACTGGTAAAGGAGGAGTCTCTCAAAAAAGAATTGCCGGAAGCTACCGAGGCCGAGAAACCGGTGGAGGTGCCGGAACTCGTCGAAGATGAATTGCCGGAAATAACCGGGCCTGAAGAACTGTCGGAAGTGTTAGATATAGATAAAGAGGCTGAAACTGTCGAACCGCCGGAGAAGCCCACCGAAGCAGAAATAACCGACGATTTTGAGGAACCGATCATATTAAATGACGGGCCTTCGGCGGAAATAGCAGATACCGAATTATCGGCTGAAGAAATAACGCCCGAAAGTCTTTCGGAAAATATAGAATCTGAAGCCCCGGCTGTCAGCCCGGAAAAGAGAGAAGCAGAACCGGAAATAACTGCTGAATCAATTCAAGCCGAAGCGCCTGAATCCGGCGATCAGATCATTATGGCCCAGGTAATAGACGGCGACCAGGAGTATCTGTCTGCTTCAGAGGTGGAGGGTGAAAAGGCGAATGTTCCTGAAATCGCAGCAGAGACAAAGAACGAATCCGCCGATTCAGAAACTGGATCCCAAAATGGTTTGGAAGCAGTCTCCAAATTACGAATTACAGAACCTGATTCGATGGAACCCAGAGTGCCTGGAGGGGAATCCTTACCAGCAGAGGATGGCGTCGATTACGGGTTGGTGGTGGAAGCTGCTTCGATCCAAGCTGGGCCGCCAGAGGAATATGCTCAGGATGATTCCCTACTCAAGGACCTGGCGTCGTTGGAGGCGGAACTGGCCGAGGTGGATGCTTCCTCCGGCATCGGCTCCGGGGATAACGGGCTTCTTTTGGAGATGGAGGCTCATCAGGATATTGTTGAATATTCGCCCAATGGTGCTGTAGCATCAGACCCGCCGCGGCTGGCATCCGGAAAAACAGATGAGCAGGAAAGCACCAGCCTGGATGACTTGGAGGATGAAGCCCTGAGCCTTCTGCGGGAGCTGGGGCTGGATCCCTCCGAATATGCTCAGGATGATAGTGCGGAAGCGAACCCTGATAGCGCCAGGCAAGAAGCCGAGCCGGCTGATACCGTTGAACAATCCGAACCTGGCGATAGCGATACCGAAGCGGAGCCGTACCATGACGATCTAGAGGAATTGAATAAGATCGAAGAAATGGAAAGGAAGATGGCCGAGGAACTGGAGCGATTGAAGCAGGAGCGTGTGAATCTGAAGAAACGGAAAAAGAAAAAGAAGTAAGATTTTACGTTTATCGGTATTTTTGCCCTTGCGTATGAAAACGCAAGGGTTTTGTTGTTCGAGGCAACGGTACACCCCATAAATAAAATACTTTCCCAATATCTAAATTCTAAAATGAAAAACGGCTGGAGTTTTCTCCAGCCGTTTTTACGTTAGTATTTCCGGTAAATTTTCAAGCCGACTGGCTTTTCAACACCATCTGCAGATTATCGGGGTCGCTGGACTTGCTCATGGCCTCGTCTAAGGTGATGATGTTCTTGCGGCACAGGTTGGCCAGGGACATGTTGAGGGTGGTCATCCCCTGTTTGATGCTGGTCTGGATCAGGCTCTGCAGCTGGTAGGTCTTGGCCTCCCGGATCAGGTTCCGGACTGCGCCGGAGCCGGTCATCACCTCGAAGGCGGCCACCCGGCCCCTGCCGTCGGCCCTCTTTACCAGTATCTGGGAGATGACGGCCACGAAGTTCACAGCCACCTGCATCCGTATCTGTCCCTGCTGATGCATGGGGAAGACATCGATGATGCGGTCCACCGTCTGCACGGCGTCGGTGGTATGAAGGGTGGCCAGCACCAGGTGACCGGTCTCGGCCGCAGTGATGGCCAGGGAGATGGTCTCCAAGTCCCGCATCTCGCCGATCAGGATAACATCGGGATCCTGCCGCAAGACGTATTTTAAGGCGTCGGCAAAGGTCAGGGTGTCGCGCCCCAGCTCCCGCTGGTTGACAATGGCCTTTTTGTCGGTGTGGATGAACTCGATGGGGTCCTCCACGGTCATTATATGACAGGGGTCGTGGGCGTTGCGGTAATCTATCATGGCGGCCTGGGTGGTGGACTTGCCGCAGCCGGCCGGACCGGTGATCAGCACCAGGCCGCGGGGTCGCAGGGAGACCTCTTTTACGATGGGGGGGAACCCCAGTTCGTCTATGGTGGGGATCTTCTCGGGGATCAGCCGGAAGACGATACCCAGGGAGTTGCGCTGCTGGAAAAGGTTGACCCGGAAGCGTCCGGTGCCGGGAAGGTTATAGGCAAAATCCAGCTCCAGCTCCTTCCCGAACTTCTGAGCCTGGGCCGGGGTGATGATGGGCAGCAAATGTTTCTTGACGTCATCGGGAGTGATGGACGGCAGCTTGCAGGGGGACAGGTCGCCGTTGACCCTCAGCAGGGGCGGGCTGCCCACCTTGATCTGCATGTCGGAGGCTCCCTGTTCGGCCATGTATTTTAAAAGCTCGGCAATTTCCATATTTTAAAAAGCCTTCATAGCTGATTTTTCAAACTCCTGGGGATTGGACGACTTGGCCATGGCCTCCTCGATGGTTACCAGGCCCTTTTGGTAGAGCTCCTTGAGACATGAATCCAGGGTATTCATGCCGAACTTTCCGCCGCTCTGGAGGACGCTGAATATCTGGTGGGTCTTGCCCTCCCGGATGATACTGCGGATGGCCGGCATGCAGACCAGCACCTCGTAACCCACCACCCGGCCCTTGCCGTCCACCCGGGGCAGCAGGGTCTGGGAGTAGATGGCCTGGAGGGTGGTGGAGAGCTGCAGTCTCACCTGCTGTTGCTGGCCCGGCG
>JAHJLF010000018.1 GCA_018821925.1 Candidatus Edwardsbacteria bacterium | reverse complement strand
TATAGTTATACTTATAGATTTTTATAATATATATACCGTAAACACAACCATTAACACAAAACAATTTATACAAGTTCTTTCATCTTTCCAATCACTGTCACCCCGCCCTTGACCTTATCCCCCACTTTCACATTAACCTTTGTCCCCAGCGGCAGCAGCAGATCTATCCGGGAGCCGAACTTCATCAGGCCCATCCTCTGCCCGGCGGCCACCTCATCGCCAAGCCTGGGGTAGCACACCACCCGGCGGGCCAGGATCCCGGCGATCTGTTTCATCAGTATCTTCCCGTAGGGGGTCTCTATGCCCAGGTGCATCTGCTCGTTGGCCAGCGAGGCCTTCTCCTCGAAGGCCGGAAAGAACTTCCCCGGATGGTACTGCTGGTATATCACCTTGCCGGAGATCGGTATCCGGTTGATGTGAACATCCAGGGGCGATAAAAAGATGCTGACCTGCAGGACCTTCTGTTTGAACAGAAAGGCGTCCTCCGTTTCCTTTACTATCACCACTTTGCCGTCGGCCGGGGATATCAACTGTCCCGGAAGGTAATTGCCCTGCCTGGGTGGGTCGCGGAAGAAGAACATCATGAACAGGGCCACCACGGCAAAGGCCAGGGTCAGATAAGCCAGTATCTGATTTTTCGTGATCAGCCAGACAATGAGGGCAATTATGAAAAACAGCCCGGCGATGATTATGGTCGGCATTCCCTCCGGGGCGATCTTCATGCGCTTCCTCCGCCGATGTCGTCTATTATCCTATTGCCGCCCTGGGCCTGCACCTCATGCAGCTTCTGGGAGGCCTCCTTGAATATCTGCTCGTAGGAGATACCGTCATCCGGGAAGGTGAACACCGCCATGCTGATGGTCAGGCGCTGGGAACTGAAGGCCTGGTCGTTGATGGTGGCATCGTAATCAATGATCTTCTTGATCTTTTCGGCAAACTGCAGGGCCTGGCCCTTTTCGGTCTCCAGCAGGGCCGCCGCGAATTTATCCTCGTCCAGCCGGCAGGAGATGTCTATCTTGCGGACATACTCGTTAAGCAGCTGTCCGATGCGGGCCAGCACCTTGTCCCCGGCCTGGGTCCCGTTACTCTCGATGAAGGCCTTAAAATTATCCAGGTCCATCAGGGTAAATGACAGCTTGTGCCCGAAACGCTTGGCCCGGTTCAGCTCGGCCATGGCCCGCTCGTCAAAATACCTCCGGTTCAACAGGCCGGTCAGCTTGTCCTTGGTGTAAAGTTTCTCGAACAGCCCGGCGTTGTCCAGGGCCATGGATCCCAGGCTCTGGAAGATCATCATCAGGTTCCGCTCCTCCTTGGATCGCCGCTGGATCCTGCCCAGAGAGACCACCCCCATTACATTGTTTCTCTGCACCAGGGGAATGCACAGGATCGGATTGATCCGCTTATCCCTGGTGTTCTCCAGCTTCTGCTTTATCAGGTTGCTCTCGTTTTCGAAATCTTCCTTGGCCATGATCACCCGCTTTCCGGCGGTATGCCCCACGTAGCCGTCCCCCACTTTTATATTCAGCTCCTGGGCGATCTTGGCGTCCAGCCCGATGGATTCGGCCACCGCAAGCTCCGCTCCTTCGTCGCCGATCTTGAAAAAGATCACTTCTTCGGCATCGAACAATTGCTGGGCGATCCTGCTTAACAGCATCGGCAGCTTTTCCCTTTCCAGGCTGCCTCCCAGGGTCCGGGCCAGCTCCAGCAGCACCATGAAGACCCGGGACCGCTCGGAATGGTCCTTCTCCATGGTGGCCAGGGAGCTTTTCATGCTGGCGATGATATCCCTCTGCCGGCGGTCGTCCTCCTTCAGCTGCTTGAGCTCATTCTGAGCCATACCGCAGGCCACGGTCTTCTGGCCGGCCTTGCCGCTGGCGATCATGAACAGCACCAGGAAAAGGACCGCCAGTCCTAGTGCTCCGTATGTCAACATGTCCATGTTTATCCCCCTATCTTTTTATTTGGGGCCGTTCAACCCGATACGCTTAAAGATGTGTCCGATGTTTCCGACGAAACCTTCGGGGTTAAAGACATCTGCCAGGGTTTTTGCGTCCAATGTTTTCATAACTTCGGCGTCGGCCGAGGCCAGTTCCTTGAGGCTTCCGCCCCCCTCCCACACCTTCATGGCATTGCGCTGGATGATGCGGTAGGCTTCCTCCCGTGATATCCCCTTCTCCACCAAAGCCAGCAGCAGTTTCTGCGAAAAAATCAGTCCTCCGGATGACTCGATATTCTGCTTCATCCTCTCCGGATAGACCCTTAAACCTTCGATCAGCCAGATGGTCTTCTGTAGAATGTAATCCAGTGCAATGGTGCTGTCCGGAATCACTATCCTTTCGGCCGAGGAATGCGAGATGTCCCTTTCGTGCCACAGGGCCACGTTCTCCATCCCCACCAGGGCGTTGGTCCTGATCACCCGGGCCATCCCACATATCCGCTCGGAGATTATGGGGTTCCTTTTATGGGGCATGGCCGAGGAGCCCTTCTGTTTTTCGGAGAACGGCTCCTCCGCCTCGCGGACCTCGGTCCTCTGCAGGTGGCGGATCTCCAAAGCAATCTTGTCCAGGGTGGAGGCGATGATGCCTAGGGTGCAGAGATATTCGGCATGGCGGTCCCGTTGGACGATCTGGGTGGACACCGGCTCGGGCTTAAGCCTGAGTTTTTCGCAGACGTATTCCTCCACCGAGGGATCGATATGGGCGAAGGTTCCCACCGCCCCGGAGATCTTTCCACAGGAGATGCTTTCGATGGCCCGCTCCATGCGGAGGATGTCGCGCTGTATCTCCTGCCACCACATGGCCAGCTTCAACCCGAAGGTGGTGGGCTCGGCATGGATGCCGTGGCTGCGCCCCATCATCAGGGTGTCCTTATGTTCCCAGGCCTTTTCTCTAAGGGCCGCCGCCAGTTTGTTCAGGTCTTCCAGAAGAAGTTCCCCAGCCTCCTTCATCAGCACCGCCCAGGCGGTGTCCAGCACGTCGGATGAGGTCATGCCCATGTGGATGAAGCGGCCCGATTCGCCCACCTGCTCGTTGACACTGGTCAGAAAGGCGATGACGTCGTGCTGGACCTCGGCCTCGATCTGGTCTATCCGGGCGATATCGAAGCCCGCTTTGGCCTTGATGTTCTCCAGGTCTTTTAGAGGAATGCGCCCCAGCTGGGCCTGGGCCTCACAGGCCAGGATCTCGATGTCCAGCCATTTCTGGAACTTGTTCTGCTCACTCCAGACGGCCTTCATTTTGGGCAATGTATAGCGTTCGATCATCTTAAAAATCTTATCTTATTTTTTATAAAGAATATTGGTAAATTCCGGATATTCGGTCTCCGAGAGCCTCTCCCAGGCTGATTCGATGAACTCAGGAAATTTAGCGTCCCCGGGATAATCCTGTTTAAGCCAGGATATGCACAAGTAATCGGCCAGAGGCAGTGCCTGGCGGTATATTTCCGCTCCGCCGATGAAGAATATCTTTTTGCCGTATTCCTCCGCTTTGCTCAGAGCCTGGGCGATACTCTGGCAGACCACCGCCCCGGGAATGTCCATTTCGGATCTGGAGATCACGATATTATTGCGGTTCGGCAGAGGTTTGCCGATTGACTGATAGGTCTTCCGCCCCATGATCACGGTATTGCCGGTGGTCAGCTTTTTGAATAATTTCAAATCATCCGGCAGGTGCCAGGGCATCTTATTGTCCTTACCTATGACCCGGTCCCGGGTCATGGCCGCGATAATGTATTTCTCCAAAGGGATCAAACCGCCACCTCGAACTTTATTCCTGGGTGATACTGATAATCCTCCAGGGTCACATCTTCGAATTTCAATTCGAACAGAGGCTTGTCGGCAATCCTGATCCTGGGAAGCGGCCTGGGCTCCCGCTCCAATTGCAGCTTAAGTCCCGGTATGTGATTCTCATAAATATGAGCGTCAACGATGGTATGGGCGAACTCCCCTGGCTGGTAGCCGGTCTCCTTGGCCAGCATCATGGTCAGCAGGGAATAGCAGGCCAGGTTGAACGGGATCCCCAGGGCGATGTCGCCGGAACGCTGGGTCAGGTGGCAGTTCAGCTTGTTCCCGGATACGCTGAAACAGAAGGTATAATGGCATGGCGGCAGTCTGCTCTCGGCGGCATTGCCGGGATGCCAGGCCGATACCACCATCCGGCGCAGGCTGGGCGTGGTGGGATTATGTTTTATCTCCCGCAGGATGTCGATCACGTACTGGATCTGGTCGAAAACCTTACCCCCGGTCTGGGGATCTTTCTGGGTCCACCGGTCGCCCCATTTCTCTCCGTCTACCCCGCTGTCTGGCACGGGATACCGCCGCCAGAACCTGCCGTAGGCCGTCTCCAACCGGCCGTCGGCGTCGGCCCAGGCATCCCAGATTTTTGTCTTGGTCTTCAGGTCGCGAATATGGGCCTGGCCGCTCAAGTACCAAAGCAACTCGTGCAGCATGGAGTTGAAATACATCTGCTTGGTGGTCAGCAAGGGAAAGCCCTGCTGCAGGTCGACCTTGTAAAAAATGCCGAAACAGCTGTAGGTGGAAACGCCGGTGCGGTTCGGTTGCCGCACCCCGTTGTCCAAAATATGTTTTACCAGGTCCAGATATTCCCGCATGAATTCCAGTCACAATCAAATTATGTCTTTTTACCAAATCACTTTACCACTAAAGCACGGAAAATGGAAACGCTGAAAATATTTCAATTTACCCCGGACCATTTCTTAAAATCCGCTTCCGTGCTTCCGTGGTTGGTTCCCGGTCATGAGGAGAATTTTTCCTTGAGGGTGATGAACCTTAAATAATCATCTATCTCCACCAAGCTGGTGATGATAAGCTTCTTGTCCTCGATGCGTATCAGTTTAAGGGTTAAAAGCTTTTTGACTATCTCCTCGGTCTTGGTGGCGTCGATGCCGATTATACCGCCCAGGGCGGTATAATCATACGGAAAGTCCACCACGATCCCCTCTGCCGTCTGGGCGCCCCGTTCCTTGGCCATGGATACCAGCAGGGCCACCACCCGGCGCATCTCGTCGCGGATCAGCAGGAACTCCACCTGGCGGTTGGTGTCCCTTAAGCGGCGGGTCATGGTCTCCAGGACATATTCGATCATGGGATTGTCCTTGAGCTGGGACTTGAAGGCGTCCCTATCCACTATCAGCAGGTTGACCTCGTCCACCGCAGTGGCGGCGGCCGACCGGGGGCTGCCATCGATGACCGCCATCTCCCCGAAGAAATCACCCTCCTTGATGATGGCCAGGACCTTCTCGATGTTCCCGGCGCTGCGGCTGATCTTGACCTTTCCTGTCCTGATCAGATACATTTCGCTGCCGTCATCGCCCTGCTTGAATATGACGTCCCCCGGCTTAAAATTCTTTTCGTATTCCTGCCCAGCCATACGGCATTCCCCCAATATTTAAGTTGAGACAATTTTTCAGGTATTTCCTTTTCAAAGCATAAATATATCATTAACTTACGGATATTTCAAGGGAAAACTAAAAGATATCCATTAACCTTGACATGATCAATTAAAGTCTGTTAAAATACCCTGTAGGTAAAGAAATTAATCATTTAATAAAAGGCAGATAAAATGGAACAGAACCCACAGAACCAGATTAACATTGAACTGGGGGAAAAAGAGGCCGAAGGCGTTTATTCCAACCTGGCGCTGATAGCCCATTCCCCTTCGGAATTTATCATAGACTTTGCCCGGGTGCTTCCCGGGATCCCCAAAGCCAAGATCTATTCCCGGATCGTTACCACACCCCAGCATGCCAAGATGCTGCTTAACGCGCTGGAGGATAATATCAAGAAATTCGAGGCCCAGTTCGGAGCCATCAAGACCTTCGGGCCGGAGAACCGGGGAATAGGTTTTAAGATCGGAGACGAGAAGAACGGCGAAAAGAAATAAGCATCAACTTATCCATAATAAATCAAAAAGCGAGGGTTTACCTCGCTTTTTCAGTTTCCGCATGCCCAACGGGTATCAGATATAACGGCACTTCGTCTTTGCCCAATTTCAATACATCCTTCATGGCCCGGTCGTCAAATGCGCCCACCATGACCGTTCCCAGCCCCAGAGCCACTGCCTGCAGGGATATGTTCTGCCCGACATGGCCTGCTTCCATATCAGTGTACCGTATCCCTCGCTCTCCATATCGGGCCTTTACCCTGTCGTATACCGCTGCGATCACTATGATTGCCGGCGCTGTTCTTACGCATTTCTGTCCGAGTGCGGCGGCAGCAATGCTTTCCCGGATATCCCCTTTTAAAACGAGTGTCAGTTGGTGGGATCCCGGCAGGTATCTGTATAACCCGGGAGCCAGGCTGTCTGCCTTGCCTATTAAAAGATATATCTCTAAGGGATAGGACGCCCCTGCCGAGGGTGCGGTTCGGTATCCTCGCTCGCTTGTTATACCCTGGGCAGACCAGAGCAGTTGCGATATTTCACCGAGGGTCACCGGAACATTGGCAAAATTTCTTACCGAACGTCTTTTGCTCAATGTCTCTTCCAGAGTCATTATGCCCGTAACTGATGGGTCTGAAAGTTTTATCGCATCAGGAGCCTGCCGGAAATGTCCCTCTTTGCTTTTTTCTGCGGCACAGGTGACCTGGGTTAAAATAAAGAGTGATAGTGTTAGAAGGTATGTTCTATTTCTTATCACGGCATGCTCCTTTATGATATAAATAAAATGGAGCGGGTGATGGGGATCTCCGCCTAAGCCATAATAGCAGGCGTGATATGCGGCGGATGCGCCGCCGCTTTGCAGCAAAACATTGCTGCCGGTGCAGAACCCACAAAAAAGCAGGTCTTCAACCTGCCTGATTATTTGGAGCGGGTGATGGGAATCGAACCCACAATATTCAGCTTGGGAAGCTGACGTTCTACCACTGAACTACACCCGCTCGCAAAAGGTAATTTTACTTAATTTACGGAACTTTGTCAAGCTATCGGATCATTTGGCAAATATATCATCGGGAGTGATCTTCTTTAGGCAGTTATAATGGCCGTACCGGCAAATCCTTTTGTAACAGGGACTGCAGGGCTCCTGTTTGTATATTATCCGATGGCCCTCTCCCCACGGGCCGGTCCAGCCCGGATTAGTGGAGCCGAAGATGGCGGTCACTTTGGCTCCGCAGGCCGCCGCCAGGTGCATCACCCCGGTGTCGTTGGTGATAAATGTCGGGATCAGGTCCAGCAGGGCCGCGCTTTCCCGCAGGCTCAACTGGCCGGCCAGATTGACCGTCCCATCACCTATACCCACCGCAATATCCCGGCAGAGTTCGCTCTCAGAAGCGGAGCCGAAGATCATCACCTTCTTTCCGCCCTCCGATAATTTCCGCCCCAGTTGGATCCAATTCTCCGCCGGCCACATCTTGGCCGGGCCATAGGCGGCCCCCGGCCCGAATCCTATCAGGTCTTCCTTCCTGGCCTTAAGTCCGAACAATCTTTTTTCGGCCTTTCCCTTTTCATCATCAGTCAGAAATATCTTCGGAGGCTGAGGCGTGATATCCCGCCCCAGAAGAGCGATATAGCCCTGCAGGATATGGCGGGAACGGAAATCAGTTTGTGAATATTTCAGACTCTCGGTCAACAGCAGACCCCGGAGTTCCGAACCGTAGCCGATCCTCTGCTTTATCCCCGCCAGGTAGAATATCACCGCCGAGGAGAATGACAGCGGCAGGATGTAGGCCCGGTCAAAACCCCTGTTTTTGATGCTCCGGACGATGCGCCGGAGCCCTTCTTCCCGATTGAAGGCGATGATATCGTTCACCTGGGGATTGGCCTCAAACAATTCCGCCACCCGCTGGTGGGCCAGGATGGTGATCGAGGCTCCGGGATTCTCTTTTTTACAGGCTTCGATGAAACCGGTGGATATCACCGCATCGCCTATCCAATTGGGCACGCGGATAAGGATTTTGCTGTTTTTTGTTGGGTTTATCAAGCTTTTTGTCCTTTCATGTCATCTTGCCCTTTTGTCATGCCTGCGCAGGCAGGCATCCAGGAGAAAATCCTGAATCTACCGGGTTATAATTGTGGATTCCTGCCTTCGCAGGAATGACTGATGCATCGTCAAGTATTCAGGGCTTTATCAATTTCGCCCATAACAGTATCCGCTGACAATAGTTTCATGCAGTTGAAATGGCCCTTGGGGCATTGTTTGGAACCGTGCAATGCGCACGGGCGACAATCCAGATTGGCTTCAATGACCTTGCTCTCAGTCCTCCATGGCGCAAAACCGAATTGCTTGACAGTCGGCCCGAAGATGGCCAGCACCGGCGTTCCCACCGCCTCGGCTATGTGCATGGCCCCGGTGTCGTTGGTGACTAATAGTTTTGCTTTTGACAGTATATAAGTCAATTGTGGAAGAACAAGCAAGCCGCAAAGGTTGGTGGCATTTGCTCCCGAAGTTTTTATTATCTCATCAGCAATGGCCCTGTCGTTCTGGTCCCCTACGATCACAATTCCCGATTCACGATTCACAAGTTTAGTGACCAGTTCCGAGTATCCCGGCCACCGTTTGGTCGGCCAGTGCGCGCCCGGCGCTATGGCGATAAATTCGCCCTGCGGCAGTTTTACAGAATCATCGGCCACCGGATACAGCTTGGGCTTGGCCTCGGGTTGTTTGATCCCGGCCTTCTCCACCGCCGCCAGATAGCGCTGAGTCACAGTTTTGTATGTTTTGCCCTTGCCGTGGCCCCAGACCAGCATCCGCCGGCGCCAGGTATCCTTGGGCCAGTGGATCTTTTTGTCGGCATTAAGGCATAGGGTGATGATCCGGCTGCGCGTATTGTTCTGCAGGTCAATGATGGCGCTGTATTTTTTATCATTCAAACTGTTGATGAACAGCAGCAATCCCCGCAGGCCCTTGTGCCGGCCGGCTTCGTCAAAGACGTAGACGTTGGCCAGTTTGGGGTGGCCCTTTAAAAGCCCGGCAAACCTGGCCTTGCAGATGAAGTCTATCTGCGAGTCAGGTTCGGCTTGGGAGATGGCCTCTACGGCGGCGGTGGCCAGCACAATGTCGCCGATGGCGCCCAGACGGATGATAAGGTATTTATTCATTTTTACTAAGGAGTTATTTTCTGTCGAAGCTTAAATATTTATCGGCTTGGTTGCGAAATATTTGATATTTGCCCCTTTTAGAAACGATCCTTGCTGTCTCAGTTATATCGGTATTAAAATGTATATATATGGTGTCCAAAAGACTTTTAACAAAATGATCTTTACACATTTTTATAGATTTTTGTTTTTCCTGTCTCGCTTTTACGCTATCATATTTTGCAATAAACCCATATTTTATTTCTTCAGTTGCCCATATATCGTTATTCCACCCTGTGGAGTCTTCTTGCATGGCAGCATTTTTAAATATTTCTAATATTTTTAACTTATCATATTGCCCCCACGACACTATAACCGATGCAGCGAATAATCGTATAACACGATTATTGTTATCCAAAGCATTCTGTAATGTCACTGTGGCTGATCTTTCGCCTATGGCACGCAAAGCCATTATGGCGTCTTTTTGAGCAGAAACTTCATCATAAGACTCAATTATCTTACATAATACAGGAACTGCACGTTTGTCTTTCGTAAATCCCAAATCTGCTATAGTCGGATTCTCAGCCATTTCCAACGTATGATCTTTAATTCTGTCCTCAGTTTTTTTAATCATTTCCGGTAATTGCTTGCGTGCTTTTTGCCTCACAGAATCTAAATAAGCTTGAACTTCTTTAGTTCTCTCAGGTATTATCTTTTCACGACTATTATTTTTAGTATTGCTCTTTTTGTCTAGTGTTTTTTTAAACCCATTATTTTGGGGCTTTGAGCCACCAAAAAGTTTTAGTTTTAAAATATTCCCTTGAGCATCATTTCCTATTATTTCATACCCTGTTTCAAGTTTCTTAAAAATAACTTGGCCGGGATTATTTGAAAAGTCATCAACGACTACTGCTAATTCCGGGTCAACCGGATTCTTAATGTTAGGAAACTCTGTCCAAAACTCCGCTACCTTTGTCGGGTAAACGCCATTATGTCGACAGGCGTAATCCTCCACCGCAAGCTGAACCGTGTGCATATTACGTTTTATAGCTTTGGTCAATGAATCTTCCGGCGCTTTTTGGGCATAAATGGGCAAATAAAGCAACAATCCAATCAACAATATAGATATTCTCTTCATATTAACTCACTTTTAATTAGACTTAAAACCTCATCTATGCTTATAACACCGAGGCCACACTTGGCGCTCGGCCTACAATTCTCACAGAACTCAGGTTTTGGTACCAACTGCACATGTCCCTCCCCCAACGGCCTCCAGCGTTCCGGGCGGCTGGCCGGCGCCGGGCAGAAAAGCCCCACCGTTTTTGCCCCCGCCGCCGCGGCCAGGTGTAGGGTGCCGGTGCTGCTGCCGATTACCTGCCGGCAATTTGCCAAAATTGTAGCCAGCCGCCGCAACGTCAGATCCGGCCCGGCAATGGGTACATTGGTATTGCCTTTTACTTTTTCCAGTATGCTCTCTTCTCCCGGGCCGCCTATGATAAGAACTACCTGTTTGGCCTCTACTAATTTCTGGACTAACTCCCGGTAGCGCTCCGGTGACCAGTTGGCCGAGGAGCCGCGGTTGGCAGGAAGCACGGCGATGGGATTAGTGACATACATTGACTGTAAATATTCTTTGGCATCGGCTATCTCCGTATCGCTCAAGAATATCTTGGGTGGCTCGATCTTATCCGGCATATCCCAAAGTTGACGGGCCACCGAAAGATTGTACTCGGTTTCGTGAACATCCTGGCCGTCTGGCCTCGATACTGCCGTGCATTGAGTAGTGTGAATGTATCGAAATACCGGCAACTCGGCCAACGGCAGAACACTCGACTTTCGGCCTGGATGCGAGGGCTTGAATCCCGTCAAAACATAATACGGCCGGAAGCCAAGCCCGGCTTTAAGCTTGATCCCGGCGAAGAACACCGCCCAGGCCAAGGCCTTTGACGGATGCAGCATCAGCACCGCATCATATCTTCCCTGCCGCAGGAAATAGATCAGACAGAAAAAGTTTTTCCCCCAGGATACCACTTCGTCCAGATAGGGCTGACCGACGAAAAGTTCGGCCAGGGGCTGGGACACCATATAAGAAATAGAGGCTTCCGGTCTGACTTTCCGCAGAGCTTTCAGAACTGGAACGGCATTGATAGCGTCGCCCATCCGATCCTGACGGACCACCAATATTTTAAACTTTTTATCAGACATCGGGAATAATTACTGGTTCGGGTTTGGGCTGGCTGTTCTTCGGAGCCGACAGTTCCAAGTAAGCCAGGGTCCAGTATCCGCTGTTGAAGGTGCCAAAGATGCTGTTGACTATCAGGATCAGGGGAAGCCCGATCACGATGCCCGGGATCAATCCCGCCCAGATATTGACCACCCCCAGAATGATGAACGGGATGGCCAGAATCACCATGGCAATGATGAAGGCTATGACATACAGCATGGCGATGCCGAATATTATCAGGCCCAGCATGACCGACCTGCCCAGGTTGCCTTTGAACAAGGCATAGCCCGCCGGGATGGAATCGAAGACCTTCTTATCCTCTATCACGGCGATCTGCGCGCTGAAGGTGCCGATGATGGCGATACAGTACATCAGGGCGACCACCGGCAGGATCAGCAGGATGATCAGCAGTATTCCAAAGATCTTGACCGCGCTCCCGCCCACGATGATCATCATCACCGGCGGGAAAATGGCCAGGCCCAATATCAAGATATAGCTCAGTCCGAACAGGATATCAATCCCCAGCATCCGCCAAAAAAACTGCAAACCGTATCCCAATGTTTTTTCAAAGCTGTCGGGCTGGTCTTTCGATATCCGGCTGACGGACCCGATCAACCCGCCCTTGGAGACCAGATACAGAACCATCAGGACGATGAACAGCCCGATGGCCGCCAGGATCAGCAGGGCCACCAAACCGGGATGGGACGTTATCCAGTCCCAAACGCCTGAGGCCGCCCCGGAGGCATTGTCCTTATCGATAAAATTATTATAATTCCCCCCGCCTCCCCCGCCCATCGAAGCAAAGAAGCCGAACACCCACAGGTATTTTTTGCGCCAGGCGATCTCCAGGGCCTGTTTTATTATCTTTCCGTATTCCATTCCATCCTCCTATATCAACGGTTTAGAATGCCGATGAATTCTTCCATTGCCTTTAACGAACGTTCGGCATAGGCAGCGTATCGTTCTTTCTTTGACCGGGGCGGATCATCCAGCGGCGGCAGCAGCCCGAAGTTGGCATTCATGGGCTGGAAATTCTTGGCCTTCTCGACATCCGAAACATAACGGGCCAGGGAGCCGGTCATGGTATGCTCCGGGGCGAATGCCAACTCTTTCCCGGCGCAAAACCTGCCAGCATTGACCCCGGCCAGCAATCCCATGGCCACCGATTCCAGATATCCCTCCACCCCGGTGATCTGTCCGGCAAAGAAAATATTGGCATTTGATCCCGACTGCATGGTCGGTTCGATCAAGCCCGGGCTTCGCAGATAGGTGTTGCGATGAATGCTGCCGTAGCGGTAGAATTCGGCCTGCTCCAGGGCGGGGATCATCCGGAAGATCCGCCGCTGCTCGGGCTGGGTCAGCTGGGTCTGAAAGCCCACCAGGTTGAGCATGGTGGCATCGCGGTTCTCCTGCCGCAGCTGGAGGACGGCATAGGGCCGGCGGTTCTCGGCCGGATCGAAAAGCCCCACCGGCTTCATCATGCCGAAACGCAGGGAATTAACGTTCCGTTCGGCCATCACCTCCACCGGCAAACAGCCCTCGTAAAAATGCCCCTTTTCGAAATCGTGCGGCAGGTGTCGTTCGGCCCGGACCAACTGTTCCACGAATTCAAGATATTGTGTTTTGCTTAAAGGACAGTTCCAATACTGGCCCGGTTCGTCGGAATAGCGGCTGGCCAGGAACATCTTTTTAGGGTCCAGCGATTCGACCGATATCACCGGTGCGATGGCATCGTAAAAGAAAAGGTTATCCCCTCCGGTGAACCCGGCCAGGGTTTTAGCCAATCGTTCCGAGGTCAGCGGCCCAGAGGCCACGATCAGCGGGCCCTCCGGCAGTTCGGTCACCTCCCGGCCGATAACTTTGATATTTTTATTTGCAGATATCCTGTCTGTGACCATTCTGGCAAACTCCACCCGATCCACCGCCAGGGCCTTGCCGGCCGGGACGGCGGTCTCTCTGGCGCACTGCAGGATCAGGGAATCCATCATCTCCAGTTCAGCCTTCAAGAGTCCGTGGGCGTTGGTCTTTTCGACGGATTTTAGGGAATTGCTGCAGACCAGCTCCGCAAGCAGGCCGGTCTCATGTGCCGGGGTATGCAATTCGGAAGGCTGGTCGTTCCCGGTATAACGCATTTCGTAGAGGTTGACGGTCAATCCCCTTTTGGCGGCCTGATAAGCGGCCTCACAGCCGGCCAGCCCGCCGCCGATGATGGTGATCTCGCCTGCTTCATTATTCATAGATTTTAAGGATACACCAAAAGGCCCTTAAAAATCAAGATAAAACAAAACCCGGCGGATCAAGCCGGGGAATTATTTGTCACCCTGAGATGGCAATCATCCTGCAAGCCGAACGGGTGCACCTTGTCACCCTACAACTTATGTCGCTACGAAGTGTTCTCAGGATGACAATACAATTATTACAAAGGCAGCATCCCCTCCGGCATGTCGGCCTTGGCTATCCGCCCCTTGATATAAAGGCTGCGGTAGATCCACACCCGGAAGAAATCGTCCAGCTTCTCCTCGGCCTGGCTCCCCTCTATCACCCCCAGAGCCCGGATGATGGCCTCGAAAGTGCATAACTTAAAAGGATCCTCCTGGGCGCGGATCCGGTATTTTGCCTGGATGCCGGCCGGAAGATGCACCTTGACGGCATTCTTCATCAGCGGTTCGCGCTTGACCATGCTGGAGGCCTGGTTCCAGCTGCCATCCGGTATCAACAACCTTAAGGGTCGGGTTATTGTGGATAAAAATGTCTCATTCAACTCCACCGAACCGTGGCCCGGGAAAAGCACCAGATCGGTCTTATACTTTTTCTCCAGAGCAGCTTTCACCGGTTTGTCCTTTATGCCCCGGATGTGAACGGCACTGTTTTTAAGGGCCAGTGCGACCAGCCTTCCGCTGTTGCTCATCTTGCGGATATCGGCATAATGGATCACCACCTCCACCCTGGTCTCCAGATCCAGGCGGGGAGAAAGATGGCAGACGCACAGTTCAAGGTGCATCCGGCAGTCCGGACAGCGCAATCTTTGATTAAGCTTCTGTCTCATCGGCTGGACTCTGGTTTTTCAACAGGGATCATGGGTGAGATGCTGATTGATCATCGCCAATTTGAAGGTTTTGTCAATGATGTTTCCCCTGTCGAATATCTCCAGCACCACTCCGCCCTCTTCCAGGGTCATGGTTTGGCAGCAGCCGAAGATGGTGGGCGACCGGAAGATCCTCTGTTTTTTGAGATCCAGCATCAGCAGGTAGAATCCGGGGAAGTTGTACCCGGGATCCCAGCGCACCAGGATCAGCCGCTGTTTTGATGGATCGTAGGCGTAACGGTCCTGGAAATCCCCCTGATTCAGGTAGGGGTGATCGAAACCATCCACTTTGACTTTGCCCGCTTTGAAGGGCGAGCCCATTCGGATCTCGCCCATGCCGGAGAATTTCACCGGGGCTTTAGCTTTCATGTTTATTTATCCTCGTAATGACTGTTAATTGCAAATTACTTGCCGGAAACGGCCGTCCGCTATCTCGCCGGAGCATTCTTAACATACCTGTCGAACCACGACAGCATTTCGTACAACACATGTTCCACCGATTCCCGGGCGATGTAACCATGGTTCTCATATGGCAGCATCACCAGCCGGGCGGTGCCGCCCGCTCCCCGGACGGCGTCGTAAAGTTTTTCCGACTGCAGGGGCACCGTTCCGGGGTTGGCGTCGATCTCGCCGTGGATGATCAGCAGCGGCTCGTTGATCTTATCGGCCTGAAGCACCGGGGAATTTTTGATATAAGTATCCTTGGCCTGCCACAGGGTCCGCTTCTCGTTCTGATAGCCGAAAGGCCGCAGAGTGTGGTTATAGGCCCCGCTTCGGGCAATTCCGGCCCGGAAGATATCGGTATAGGCCAGCAGATTGGCGGTCATCAGTGCGCCGTGGCTGTGCCCGGCCACCCCCACTCTGTTTGGATCTGTCACGCCCATCTCCACGGCCTTAGCCACCGCCGCTTTGGCATTGGCCGCTATCTGTTCGACAAAACCATCATAGGCGGTGCCCGGCGGGCCGACCACCGGCATTGAGGCATCATCCAGCACGGCATAGCCGCCCAACAGAAAGAACAGCTCCGAGGTCCCCCTGATGGTGGTGAACCTCTGAGAGCTTCCCTCCAACTGCCCGGCCACCTCTTTTTGGGCCAGATCGCTGGGATAGGCCCACAGCAGAGTCGGCAGACGGGTCCCCTTTTTGTATCCCGGCGGCAGGTAAAGGGTGAAAGACAGGGGTAGGCCGTCTTCTCTTTCGTAAGTGACAATTTGCTTTTTGATCTGGCGCAATATCGGGGCTGGATCGGGAAATCTAGTTATGACCCGGGACGAAGATCTCCAGGAAGCCTCGCCCGGGATAGATTTTGTCAGAGGCTTTTTATCCAGTCTTCGCTTAAAATAATTCGGCGGGTCGGCGGAAGACTCCCGCCGGGTGATGAAGGTTCCTTTTTCAGGATCGATCCAGGCGTAGTAGGTCTCGTAGCAATTCTTGTCGGACCGGAAGAGCCTTTCAGTTTTAAGGGTATTCAGATCTATCCGGTCCAGGAACGGCCGGTCTCCCTCCGGAGAGCTACCCTGCCCGCTTAAGAATAGCCAATCCCCCTGCCGCCGGACCACGTTAACGCCGTTGGGCATTATCATCGTCACCGGATCGCCGGGCTTTTGGTATCGTTCGTGGATGCTCATGTCCCACACCAGGCGCGGGGCCTGCGCGGCATCATCGACATCGTGCATATATACCTTGAACCATTTGCGGTCACGGTCATACTCCCAGACCAATACTTTTCCGCTTTGCTGTATCCAGCGCATTTTGTAATAGCGGTTCTCGATCCGGCACAATTCCGCAGAAGGCTGCCCGATAGTTTTTTGCATCAGGCAGTCGCGGTGGGGCACCTTGTTCTCCGGATCTCCGCCGTCCAATGCCTCGGCCCAGATCACCTTGGCATCGGCGGTAGGCCGCCAGGCATGTTCCCGGGGTCCGGTTATCTCGCCATCGATTGGCACTTGCTCGGCCAGGGGCTGACTGGCCAGATGTTCTATCATTTTCCCGTCGGCTGACCACACCTCCACCTCCTGGGGAAAGCGTTCATAGGAACGCTGATAGGAATATGGCCGGTGGATCCAATTGACCAACAAGTAACGACCATCCGGCGAAGGCTCCACCTCATCATAGATAGCCGGCTGGCCAATAATCTCGACCTTGCCTGAAGGCAGTCTGACAATCGCCAATTGCGAGGTGGCGTAATAATCGAAAAGATCGGCGTCTCCCGGAGTTTTCAGCACGTCCCTGGCTTCGTAGGTGCTGCTGGCTGTTGCCGAACCGGCACTTTCCATGATCTTGGGCCCCGGAGGAACCGATTCAGCTTTAGGCGGCAACCCTCTATTCTGTGGAATGGTCTTGACCAGCAGGCTCTGCTGGTCCGGCATCCATTTCAGGTAATTATCCAGCAGGGGATTTATCCTTATATCTTCGATCTTCTTCGCCTGGCAGGTGGCCGCATCCAGCACCCACAGCTCCACCCCGCTGTCGCTTTCGTTGATAAAAGCAACTAAGTTGCCCGAAGCATTCCATTTGATGCCGTCTATCCTCTTGACCACGGGCGGCAGTTTTATGGAGGTTTCCTTGCCGGTGGCAATATCCTTGAGGGTCAGACTCTCCCAGTAAAAGATATAGCTCCGCTCCATATTGGTGCGGGGGTTCACCCGGACCCCGGCCAGTTTGAGGATCGGCTCGGCCATATCGGCGATAGAAGGATACAGCGACGGCTGGGCCAGCAGCAGCTTTCTGGCCGTTGGATCTATGAACACGGTCGGCGAGAGCGGGGCGTTAAGAACGTCCAGCACTGCTTTGGGCGGTTTTTGGTATGCCTGCTGGCAGAAGGCCTGGTGCAGACCGAGCAAAAAGATTAAGAGGATAAGGAATGATTTTTTCATTTAAATTTATTAAATTTACGGATTGCAATATTTTTTATATACTTTTCTCACAAGATCTATGATTCTATTGATTTTCCAGGAATTGATATACGTCAAATCCGGTATTTTAAAATCGCTATGCACATACCTATTTGTCTCATCTTTAAATGGTTTAATTATTGAACATATTTCTAAAATCAAATCTTTATCTTCTTTAAAATATTTTGCTTTGGCTTTTAAATTGTCAATCAAAGTTTCAAAATTATGGTATTGATTTCTATCTTTGTTAAACCATAACGAGTGATTTCGGGGCTTATATTTACCAGTGGTAATTTTGGGGAAAACAAATTCAAATATTCGAATAAGCAAAGACTCCAGCAGCTTCCTGCATAAAAACATGACAGATAAATAGTTGCCATTTTCATAAGTTTCATTAATTTCTTTTCGTATGTAATCTAAAAAAGGGTCTGATAAACTATACGGCAAATAATCAGTTTTAACTTCTATCTCTTTTTCCTCTTTGTATATTAATTTGTTATGTTGCCAATCAATGGAAATGTTACTTAATTGGAGTAAATCTGTTACTATTGGTAGCCAACGTTTGATTTTTTCGCCATAAAAATTCCAATTATCAGTTCGAGTTGCCCTAACTTTTTGATCAAATATAATTTCGCAAATTAAATCTGAATATTTGTAAGAAGGAATTGTTAACATAAAATTGGCAAAAGTATAATCCTCAACAGACATAAATGTATATAAAGGGACTGTTTTATTGAAATTTTTATATATATAGCCATCGTAATCGACCTCATGCCGTTTTAACAAATCCTGAAATTTCTTTTCGCCATGGCAAGCTATATATAAACGCTCCAAATAAACCCATACTTTTTTATTAACAACAATCGCCATTATTGGTTTCTCCATATTTTATTAATCTAAAATATAAATCATTATACACCCTTTTACCCGATATATGTCAAGGATAAAATAAGAAGACGGCTGTTAAGCCGCCTTCTTGCCCTCTCCCTGCCCTCCCCAATGTGGGGAGGGGTTGGGTCAAAACTAAGACACCCCTCCGCATCTCCCCTTATTAGGGGAGATGCGGGCTGGGCATGCAAGAAAAACCCCTCTCCTGATTTATCAGGAGAGGGGCTGGGGGTGAGGGCGAAAACGGTTAACCCAGATCCGTGAAATCCGTGGGGATCCGTGTCCCATTAAACCATGGATTCCTGTCTTCACAGGAATGACAACCATGGATTGCTTCACTTCGGGAGTAATTCAAGGCGCTGGGCTCAGTGCAAGGCTCTTGTCAACCAATGTTGTCCTCTCGCAATGACTAACCCGTTAAAATCCTTTGTGTTCTTTGTGCCCTTTGTGGTTAAATTATTTTTTCTCTTCCTTGACCTCCGGCTCCCACTTGCACTTGGGACAGGCCGGGAAGGCCCCGCGTTGCTTGGTGTATTTCTCCACCAGATGCCCGAATCCGCAGTTCTCGCATTTCTGCGGCAGTGGCTTGTTCCATACCGCATACTTGCACTCGGGATATTTGCTACAGGAAAAGAACGCTTTCCCCTTTTTGGTCTTGCGCTCGGTCAGATGTCCGTCGCAGCCCGGCTCGGGGCACGGCACCCCGGTGGAGATGGGCTTGATGGACTTGCACTGGGGATAGTTGGAGCAGGCCAGAAATTTTCCGAAGCGGCCCCGTTTGAGCACCATCGGCCCGCCGCATTTATCGCATACCACGCCTTCCGCCGCCTTCTGCTGTTCCTCCTCCTCTTCCAAAGGCTTGGTGGTCTTGCACTCCGGATAGTTGGAGCAGGCGTAGAACCGCCCGAAGCGTCCCCATTTGATGACCATCGGGCTCTGACAGTTGGGGCATTTGATGTCGGTCTGTTCCACCAGCGATTTCTTGATCTCCTCCTTGGAGGATTCGGCCGAGTTCAGGTCGCGGGAGAATGGTTCGTAAAAATCCTTCAGCACCTGGATGCGGTCCAGCTTGCCCTGCTCGATCTTGTCCAGCTCGTTCTCCATGTCAGCGGTGAACTGCACCTGGAAGATGTGGGGGAATTTTTCCACCAGGATCTTGCTGACCACCTGTCCCAGTTCGGTGGGTTTGAGCTGTTTCTGTTCCCGGTCCACATATTTGCGGTCCAGCAGGGTGCTGATAATGGAGGCGTAGGTGGAGGGCCGCCCGATACCCTGGGCCTCCAGGGTCTTGATCAGGCTGGCCTCGTTGTAACGGGCCGGGGGCTCGGTGAAATGCTGTTTGGGCAGCAGTTCCAGCAGTTTGAGAGCCTCGTCCGGGGTCAGCTCCGGCAGCATCTTGGAATCGGCGTATTCTCCTGAGTCGTCCTCCTGCACCCCGTAGGCGGCCAGAAATCCGGCGAACTTCATGGTTGACCCGGTGGCCCGGAACAGATATTTGCCGGCGGTGATGTCCACCGCCTTGGTGGAATAGACCGCCGGGGTCATCTGGCAGGCGATGAAGCGGCTCCAGATCAGGCCGTAAAGTTTGAACTGATCGATGTTGAGAAAATTCTTTACCGACTCCGGGGTGTGGTCGGCCATGGTGGGGCGGATGGCCTCATGGCCCTCCTGGGCCCCCTTGCGTGATTTGTAATGATTGGCCTCGGGCGGCAGGTACTCCGGCCCGTATTTTTTGGCGATGAGTTCCCGGGCGGCGGTTACGGCCTCCGTGGCCAGGCGGACGGCGTCGGTGCGCATGTAGGTGATCAGACCCACCGCTCCCTCCTCTCCCAGGTCCACGCCCTCATACAACTGCTGGGCCAGCATCATGGTCTTCTTGGCGCTGTAGCCGTAAGCCCGGGCGGCGGCCTGCTGCAGGGTGCTGGTGATAAAGGGCGGATAGGTGGAGCGCTTGCGGTCCTTCTCGTCTATAGTACTGATGGCGAACTGTGCTTTATTAAGTTCGTTGACGATGGCCTGGGAGGTCTTGCCGTCCTTGATAACCGCCTTCTTGCCGTCTATCTTTAAAAGCGATGCTTCAAAGGGAGATTTGGATTTCCCCTCCAGCCGGGCGGCCAGCGACCAGTATTCCTGGGGTTTGAAAGCGGTGATCTCATCCTCGCGTTCGCAGATCAGGCGCAAGGCCACGGTCTGCACCCGTCCGGCCGAAAGCCCCCGGCGGACGGTGGTCCACAGGAAGGGGCTGACCTGATATCCCACCAGCCGGTCCAGGATGCGCCGGGCCTGCTGGGCCTCCACCCGGTTCATGTCAATCTTGCCGGGATGGGAGATACCCTTGGTGATGCTGTCCTTGGTGATCTCGTAGAACATCACCCGGTGGACCTTCTTCTTGGCGTCCTTGACCTGACCGGAGATGTGCCAGGCGATGGCCTCCCCCTCGCGGTCGGGGTCGCAGGCCAGGTAGACCTTTTCGGCGGCGTTGGCGCTCTTCTTGATCTGGGACAGGGTCTTGGTCTTGCCCTTGATGGTCACATACTGGGGCTTGAAGTCGTCCTTGATGTCCACCCCCAGCTTGCTGGCCGGCAGGTCTATCACATGCCCCATGGACGAAAGCACCTCAAAATCCTTACCCAGGTATTTTTTGATGGTCTTGGCCTTGGCCGGAGATTCCACGATAACCAGGTTCTTTGACATTGGATCAGCCTATATTTAAGTTTAAGATTAATTTATAGAGAGATATATAATTGATATATAAAAAGGCCTAAATAAATACCCACAGAATCAACCGCATTGTTTTAAAATTCTCACGGGATGGTCTTCTTTCGGCTTATTCATCGTTATTATGTTTTCTTGTTTATGCTATCATCACTATTTTCTTGAGACGTTAAGAAGGGCCGACTTTTTATTATTTTTCTTTTTATTGATTTTTTGAGCTAACACAAAAATACCGGCAAGGATCATAAACGCAAGGTACCTACCTATAAATTTTGGGCTTACCAACGTCGCGAAAAAAGGATATTTTTCACTGAATTTTTCTTTATAAGCAAGTTTTGGTGACGGTTTTATTGATGCGATAATGCTTTTAAAAGTTTCACCTGTTATTAATAAATCTTTGGTAGACGTGTTACCTGCAGCCAATATATAACCATTCTCAGTAGGGATTATACCAGATAAGCTTGTATAATCCCTGCCATTAACTACACTTTCCATTCGCATCC
>JAHJLF010000017.1 GCA_018821925.1 Candidatus Edwardsbacteria bacterium | reverse complement strand
GGATTACAGGGGGAAAGGTGCGGATTATAGATTATGGTCATTGGATTACAGGGGGAAAGGTGCGGATTATAGATTATGGTCATTGGATTACAGAGGGAAAGGTGCGGATTACAGATTTTTGTCATTGGATTACAGGGAAAAAGTACGGATTACGGATTTTTTCCTTTGGATCACAAGACGGATTATTGTCTACAGATGACAGATAATTGGAAAAACATAGGTGACAGATTTTGGTCTTTGGGTTACAGGATTATTGATTTACGGGGTTTGTTCTTCAGGCTTCGTTTCAATCCGAAAAGCATCTTTTTTATTGTCAGGCAGATTGATAATCTCTGGTCAACTATTTCTGCGGAAAGGTATTTTAAGTCTTTTAATTTATATATCCAATTTTCACTTTCAGCACAGGTCCGAATTGAAACATCCAGGTAATGCAGATATTCTTTGGTGCTTTGGGCATTATAGCCCTCGGCTATATTGGCGCTGATAGAACCGGTGCTTCGCAATAACTGATTGGTTATTATCCGGGCCGCATCGGTCTTGGGAAATTTATCAGAATCTTTTACCGCATCTAAAAACAACTGATGCGCTTTCTGCCATACTTCCAGATCAATAAACCCGCTGATCATAACTACCCCCAAAACGTAACCCCGTGATCTATTATCAAGGGACTGAAATCCCAAACCTGTCCCCAAAATCCGTTATCCATTGACTATAATCCAAAATGGTACGCCTGACAGGATTCGAACCTGTGACCCTCTGCTTAGAAGGCAGATGCTCTATCCAACTGAGCTACAGGCGCATTTCTGATAACAGGTCAGGGATATCTGATCATTTTCCGGTATCCCTAATCCATCATCTAAAATCTATCCGTTACTCCCGGCGTAAAACGATAGGGTAGGTCTTGATTTTCTTAAGGCAACCCACCTGTTAACCTGAAAGTGATAGGGGAGACCCCGATTTTATCGGGGCGACCCCGCTAGATCAAAATGGTCGGGGAGAGAGGATTCGAACCTCCGACCCCCTGGTCCCGAACCAGGTGCGCTACCGGGCTGCGCTACTCCCCGACAAATATTAAAAACCAAACACTAAAGATCTAATTAACCGAATCTATTTTGGGGCTGCCCCAAAGATCAGTAATCTATTGTCTATAATCAGTACTGGTCGGGGTGCCCAGACTCGAACTGGGGGCTTCTTGCTCCCAAAGCAAGCGCGCTACCAACTGCGCCACACCCCGTAGCACCTTCAGCAAACAGTAATTATATTATACCAAAGGTTGATATGTCAAGCTAAGTTTTAGGCGAGCCGGGGGAGGCCAAGCCGTTGATCAGGGCCCGCATCTTTTTCAGGGCCTGGGATCGGTGGCTGATCCGGTTCTTTTCCGGTGGGTCCAGTTCGGCAAAGGTCTTGTCAAACCCGGCCGGAAGGAAAATGGGGTCGTATCCAAAACCGTTGCTGCCGCGGGGTTCCGTGGTTATCGTTCCTTCGATCTCCCCCCGGGTAAAAAAGGCCCGGTTATTGTTTCCCACCAGGCACAGGACACAGACAAACCGGGCGGCCCTTTTTTCGGACGGGACCTGTTTCATCAGCTCCAGCGCTTTCATCCAGTTATCCCGGTAATCGGCCTCCGGCCCGGCAAAGCGGGCGGAAAGGATGCCGGGCTGGCCGCCCAGGGCGTCTATCATCAGGCCGGAATCGTCGGCCAAAGCCCAAAGGCCGCTGTAATAGGCCGCCTGGCTGGCTTTGATCATGGCATTGTCATCGAAGGTCCGGCCGGTCTCCTCGGCCTCCGGACAGTCGGGAAAGCCATCCAATCCGACGAAGCGGGTGTCGGGCAGATCCAATATCTCCGAGATCTCCCGGACCTTGTCATTATTTCTGGTGGCGATCAAAATATCCATATCGGGGAATGATACCAAATTAAGAGGGGAAAATGCAAACCTTTTTGCTTGACTTTTAACCGATATATACACTATTATTGAAAAGCCTGCTATATGACAATTATGACAACTATCGTATTTAATTACAACCATCGAGAATGCGAAGACAACTTTTAATATTTACCGCACTTCTGCTGATGGCCGGGCTAGGCTACAGCCAGGAGGATAGCCTGGAGACAGCTCCGGCTGCCAGCGGGCCGATCGTGGTGGCGGACACCGCCGACTGGGCTAATCTGATGCAATGGCAGGAGTGGCGGCAGAGAAGCCTGGATTATCAGCATCAGGGGATGCCGGAGGAGGCTTTGGCCGCCGCCGAGTCCTCATTGATCCGCAGTCGGGCGCTGGGGTTGGATCTTCCCGTGATCGGGGCGTATTGGGGAAATAAAACCCGACAGGCCCTGAAGAATAAAGACTGGGAAGGGGCTCAAAAATATTCCCGGCTGGCTCTGTTGGCCGATAATTATTCCTTTAAAAACAATATCTCCCATTTCCAGGCCAACAGCCGTATTATCGGAGTGGCATCGGCTCTGGGGCAGTTCATCCAGGCCATCAACGGCTACCGGCAGGATTTCCGCTATAGATACCGGACCTTATGGCTGGGGATATTTGGGCTATCGCTGGCCCTGATAGCGGGAGGCCTTTTCTTCCTACTGTTATTGACAGTAAAATATCTTCCCTATCTGTTCCATCTGCTCTCCGACCTGCTCCCCAAAAACTGGCCATATTTCGGCCGGATGTTCCTGGCAACATCAGTGGGCGTCGGGTTATTAGTGATCATAGCCGGATTCAGTCTGGCCCTGGCCATAATGATCCCGGCCGGAGCGGTCATCGTCATGGGAAGGACCCGGGAGAAGGTAATGTTCTGGATCACCATGGCCCTGATCGGTTGTTCGGCGGCCGGCTTCAACCTGGTTCACCAGTTCTTCAAAGCCAGCGATCAGGGGCGGGTTGAAGCCCTGGCGGTGGCCAATACCTCGGAGTGGAATAACTGGCTGGTCCAGGACCTGGCCGGGCAGCAGCAGCAGGATCCTTCTGATCTGAAACCGATATACGCCCTCTCCCTGATGGAGAAGAACCGCGGGCGGCTGGACCGAGCCCAAACATATCTGACGGCGATCATCGAAGCATCGGGGAACAATCCCTCCGCCCTGAACAATCTGGGGAATATTTATTTTTTCAAGGGGCAGTTTGACAGCGCTGCTTCGTTTTACCGCCTAGCCATCGAAGCCGACCAGGATCTGGCCGAGGCCCATTACAACCTGGGGCAGGTGCATTTTAAGGCCATCGATTTCAACCAGGCCCGGGTGGAGCTGGAGAGGGCCGCCTCGCTGGCCCCGGCCAGAATGGAAAGCCGGAGCCGGAAGTCGGGCGGCAATATGGTGATGGATGCCCAGCTTGACCAGGAACTGCTCTGGCCGGAAGTATGGCGGGGATGGAAACCATTGGCTTCCTTTGCTCCGGCGGAGGCCGCCAGCCTCACCCGGCTGAATCTCTGGCTGCCGTTATGGGCCTGGCTGGTGCTGGTGGCTCTGATCATCGTATGGATGGTTCTGGTGAAGGATAACCTGGCGGTCCGCAACTGCTGGCTATGCGGGCGTTATGTCTGCGCCCGATGCCAGGCCCTGGCCCAGGACGGAAACCTGTATTGCCAAGAGTGCCATAACCAGATATTTTCCATCCAGTCCCAGGAGCTGCAGCAAAAGGCGGCCGAGGTGCTCTCCCGCCAGGCGGTAAAGAGGGAGCGGACGATCTCCGGCCTGGCAAATTTTTTCCTGCCGGGGTCATCATTTGTAATGCGGGGCAGCGCCATAAAGGGATGGCTTCTTTCACTATCCCTGGGACTGTTGTATGCCGGACTGATGTTATTCATCTCCCCCTGGATATCGCCCCGGCTGGATTTTTCAGTGACGGATAATTTTTATTGGATCGCCGGAATCATCATGGCGGTACTATATCTCATCTCCTGGGTGGGGTATATTCAGCTGTTCAGAAACCAAGGAGCTTCAGATGCCGCTTGAAGGTAATGTAAAAGAGTTCGGTCTGGCGGATGTCCTGCAGTTTATCGCCGGCAACCAGAAGGCCGGGGTGCTGCAGCTGACATCAAAAAATGACAAGGCCTCCATCGCCTTTGATTACGGCAAGATCACCGGAGCGGTGTACGGCCGCCAGGGCCGCCAGGACCAGTTGCAGAACTACCTGCTGAGGTCCAAAAAGGTGGAGCAGGGAAAGCTGAAATCCATCCTGAAGATACAGGTCGACACCGGGATCCCCCTGGGGGAACTGCTTCTGAAGGAGGGGCTGATGACCCAGGAGGAGATAGACGGGCTGGTGACCTTCAAGATCCAGGAGGTGCTGGATGAGGTCTTTACCTGGAGCGATGCCCGTTACAAGTTCAATCCCGAGGAGAGGCTGTATCAGAACAGCCGCTCCCAGGTGGCCATCCCGGCCGAATTATTGCTGCTGGAGACCCTGAGGCGCAAGGATGAATGGCCGGCCATTGCCAAAGCCCTGCCCTCCGACGGCGTCATCCTGAAAAAGATTCAGGATACGGTCACCGGCCTGGAGATTTCAACCGACCTTCAGCAGATATTCGAAATGGTCGACGGCTCAAAGACCATCAGCCAGATGATAGGGGAGACCTATCTGGGGCGTTTCCGGACATTCAATGCCGTCTATAACCTGCTGATGTCGGGAACGGTGGAGATAATCCATACCCCGGAGCCGGAGGTGAGGGTGGCCGAAAGGCAGGCCAAAAAGACGGCCAGCGCAACCGGCAAGATCATAACAACGGCAGCTGTCCTGCTGGGATTGGCGGTTTTGGGCGGAGCGGGATTTGGGGCCTATAAGATCAATCTGCTGACAGCGCAGAAAAACAATCTGATACAGCGGGAGATCATCAGGGCCCGGATGGGTTGGCTGAAAAACCGGATCGAAGTCTATTACATGCTCAATGGCAGTTATCCGGCCAGTCTTAGCGATATAACCAGCGACCGGAAAATCATTTCTTCATTCGACTATCATAAAAACGAAGAGGATTCCGGGTATCGGCTGAAGTCCAGGCAATAGGGCCGAAATATAAAAAAGCCCTTCCGGTTTTCCGGGAGGGCTTTTTCGTTACCGAATTAGATCAATACTCAAAAGTGCTGCCGCCGATGAATTCCCGCAATATCGAGGTGTGGGGCACCTCGTCGGCGAACACCGGCACGAACATCCTTACAAAATGCAGCAGGCGGTAGGCCTCGCCGAAGCTCTCGTCGTCGGTGGGCACCTCCAGCAAAAAGCGCTCGGCGTACATCCTCAGCACCGACGGTTCGTAAACCAGGGTGGAATTGAACATAACGTCGGCCTCCTCCTGGAAGGGGAAGATATTGTGCTCCTCGCCCCGCTGCACCGAGGGCCACACCTTAAGGGTGTGGGCGGCGCTGTAGCCCCGGAACTTGCGATCCCGGACGATCCTTCGCAACAGCCGGACATCCGAGGTCATGATCCGGTTATGGTCGTCCAGACACAGCTGGGTCAGGGCGCTGATATAGACCTTGAGCTTGTTCTCCCGGGGCACCGACTGGGTGAGCTTCTGATTCAACCCGTGGATCCCCTCCACCAGCAGGATATCGTTGGCCTCCAGCTTCAGGCTGACGGTCCTTTCATCCCGGGTCCCGGTGTGGAAATTATATATCGGGGTGGCCACCTCCTGGCCCTTCAGCAGTTCGGTCATCTGCTGGTTGAACAGCTCCAGATCCACCGCCCGCAGGGACTCGAAATCGGGCTTGCCGTCGTCGCCCAGAGGGGTCTGGGCCCGCCCCAGAAAATAATTGTCGGTGGACAGGGCGATGGGCCTCAGGCCGTTGACCTTGAGCTGGATCATCAGCCTTTTGCTGAAGGTGGTCTTGCCGGAGGAGGAGGGCCCGGCGATCAGCACCAGTTTCACCTTGTCCCGCTGGGAGGTGATGATGTCGGCGATCTGGGCGATGCGCTTTTCATGAAAGCCCTCGGATATCCGGATCAGGTTGCCGATCTCTTTGGTCAGACAGATCTCATTGAGTTCTCCCACATTGGTAACGCCCAGGATCTTGTTCCATTCCTTGGTCTCCTTGTGGATATTAAAGAGCTTGGTCTGGGGCGAGAGGTCGGGGATCCTCTCCGGGTTCTTGGATTGGGGAAAGCGCAGCAGAAAGCCGGGGGCATAAAGGGCCAGCTCGAAGCGGTCGATGAACCCGGTGGTGGGCGTGACCGGCCCGTGCTGGATGTCCTTGAACACCCCGCAGCCAATAAGCTTGGCCTCGGTCAGCCGGGTGGTGGTCAGAAGTTTTATCTTGTCGTGATAGCCCTCGGCATCGAAATATTCCTTGGCCTCTTCGATGGATATGGATTCTCTTACAAAGGGCCGGCCCTCGGCCACGATCTGTCGCATTCTGGCTTCGATATTATCCAGTATCTCCTGGTCGATGGGCTTATCGGATACAAAATCGAAATAATAGCCGTTGGCCAGCGACTGGCCCACGATGATCCGGGCCTCGGGGTAAAGCTCCTCCACCGCTTCATACAATATCAAACAGGCCGTCCGCCGATAGACCGCCAGGCCCTCGCGGTCGGTGTAAAATACCGGGGTCAGGCGGCAATTGGCGTGCAGCACAGCGTCCAGGCTGACCAGGTTCTGGTTGATCTTGGCGGCCAGCAGTTTTCCGGCATTCGGGGGGTAGCGCTTGAATAGGCTCTGGATCTGCTCCCCGGCCTTGGCCGGCAGGCGCTGTCCGTCCATCAATATTTCGATAGGTTTGTGTCCCATGATTTATGTCCTTTCTGGCAATTAATGGCGAAGCCTAAAAAAGCTCCGCCAGCAGTATATACAATAATGTAGCTTAAAAGCCGGAATATGTCAAGAGAAAATGAGTTATAATGCTGTCACTCAGGTAAGCCTTTTATCTTGACTTGCAGGCTCGAAGTTTGGTAAATTTAACATTCAATCAAAAATATCAATGTAGGGATCTTATGAAACTGGATTTCGTCTATATCTCCGATATCGGAAAACACCTGGGGCAGGAGGTCACCCTCAAGGGCTGGCTGTACAACAAGCGGTCCTCGGGCAAGATACATTTTTTGCAGATCCGGGACGGCTCCGGGGTCATCCAGGGGGTGATGGTCAAGAACGAGGTGGATGCCAAGATCTTTGAGCTGGGCGACAAAGTGAGCCAGGAATCGTCCATCATCGTCAAGGGGAGGGTAAAGGAGGACAAACGCTCGCCCTCGGGGTACGAACTGGGGGTCACCGATCTCCGGATAGTCCAGCTGTCCCAGGATTATCCCATCACCCCCAAAGAACACGGCCCGGCCTTTCTGATGGAGCACCGTCACCTGTGGATGCGTTCCTCCAAGCAGCATGCCGCCCTGCGGGTCCGCGATACAATCGAACAGGCCATTCACGGCTACCTGCATAAAGAGGGTTTCATCCATACCCCGGCTCCGATACTGACCCCCACCTCCTGCGAGGGGACCACCACGCTTTTCGAGACCGATTATTTCGGGGAGCCGGCTTTTCTGTCCCAATCCGGGCAGATGTACATCGAGGCCACCGCCGCGGCCTTCGGCAAGGTCTACACCTTTACCCCGGCCTTCCGGGCCGAGAAATCCAAGACCCGCCGCCACCTGACCGAACTGTGGATGATGGATGCCGAGGCCAGCTATTTCGAGCATGCCGAGAACATGCAGTGCCAGGAGGGGATGATCTGCGCCATCATGGAAAAGGTGCTCAACGAATGCCAGAATGAGCTGAAGACCTTGGAGCGCGACACCGCGCCGTTGGAGAAGATCAAGGCTCCGTTCCCGGTGATCTCATATAAAGAGGCCGTCAGATTATGCAACGAAGCCGGAGTGCCCATCGAATATGGGGAGGACTTCGGGGCGCCGCATGATACCGCCATCGCCGGTAAATTTGACCGCCCGGTGTTCGTGGACCGCTTCCCGGCGGCCATCAAATCCTTCTACATGCAGCCCGACCCGGATGATCCCTCGGTGGTGCTGGGCTCGGACCTGTACGCCCCGGAGGGCTACGGCGAGATCATCGGCGGCAGCCAGCGGATACATGATCTCGACCTACTGCTTAAAAAGATGGAGGAGCATAAGGTGCCCTACGAGCCGTACAAGTGGTACGTGGACTTAAGGCGCTACGGAAGCGTGCCGCACTCGGGCTTTGGCATCGGCATAGAGCGGACGGTGAGCTGGATCTGCGGCCTGCAGCACATCCGCGAGGCCATACCGTTTGCCCGGATGCTGGAGAAGATATATCCGTGAGGTATTAATTACTGGGTTTAATGTAAACGGAGGCATATATATGCTTCCGTTTAATTGCCAGACAAAATTATAAGAGACCAATTATGAAAAAACTAACAATAATATTTTTTATTTCAATCTTGGGTTGTGCAAATAACACACTCAGACATAAAATAATACCAATTACCAATGAAAATAGCACGGAATCAATAATGGCTTCCGTGGTTGATAGCTTTGATATTTCAATAAATTTGAAAATCAACGAAATAACCCGTAGAGATTTTCCCTGGACAAAAACACCTAATATATTCTACACGTTTGATGACTTTAAAAGATTGGGCCATATATATAAAGTCTATTATTCCTTTTTAGATGAGTATTCCATATTTATAGTTCAACGCGACAGCACATTATTTATTGCTCATCATGAAGGTGAATCTTTATCTTCTTTTTATATTATAAATAAGCAGTTAGTGCCCTATGAGTTATGGCCATGGTGGCCGGAAGATGACACTATTAAAAGACCCGGGTATATGAATCCAATAAATTTCAACAAAATGGCCGCGAGTGATATTATTAAAGGAAAACTAACCAAAGAAAAAGCTGTTTTTGTCGTTCGCTTTTATTTTAATTTAATGGGTAAAATGTATGAAAATAATAATACATTCCTTGTTGAGAATTATTTACAAATACCACATGGTAAAGGCATGCCGATTGATTCAACAAACCCAGTATTAAACAAACCTATTGATATATTATCTGACCAATATCATAAGATTACATTGGAAGGCGATTTACCTGATTCTTTGAGCAATATAATAAAACCGTTGATTGTAACAAAAAAGGATGAAACATATTGTATTGATTGCTTCACTTGGTTACTTGGTGAATTGTTTAAATGTAGATTGGATATTGATGTTACTGGAATACGAGAGATACATGTAAAGAAAATTGGTGAAAATATCGGCACTTGGTCATTTGAGCTTTAATTCCGTTTTGCAAAATAGTGAAAAATAGTAGGGACATAGCATGCTATGTCCCTACTGGTTTATGTTCTGTTCCTTAATTGAGAAATATTTTAATTCCTTGCCAGCCATTCATAGGCGCTCAACGCCGCCTTGGCGCCTTCACCCGCGGCTACTACTATTTGCTTCTCCGGCACGGTGCTTACATCCCCGGCGGCGAATACCCCGGCCCGCGAGGTCCGGCAGGCGCAGTCCACCATTATCTCTCCATTTTCGTTCATCTCCACCAGCCCCTTGAAAATATCCGAATTGGGTATCAGCCCGATCTCCACAAAGACGCCGGAAACGGCGATGATCTGTTGCTCGTTGTTTGAGACAGTGACCGACTCGACCCTGTCGGTGCCCTGGATCGAGAGCACCTTGGTATTCAGCAGGAACTCGACCTTGTCGGATTTCTTTATCGGCTCCAGCAGGAAAGGGTCGCCCTGCATCTCCGAAGATATATTTATCAGAAATATCCTTTCGGCATAGCTCATAAGATCCTTGACTGCGGTCAGGGCTGAATTCCCACCGCCCACCACCGCCACTGTTTTGCCACCGAACAATGGGGCATCGCAGGTGGCGCAGAAAGCCACGCCCTTGCCGATCAGCTCCTTTTCGCCGGGGACGTTCAGGTTGAGGTATTTCTTGCCGGTGGCGATTATCAACGACCGGGCGGTAAAATGCGATCCGTCCTCCAAGGAGATCTTATATCCCTTGGCAAGCGGCTCGACCGAAACGATCTTAAACCCCAGGGAGACATCAATGGGAAACTGCTGGACCTGGGCCTTGAACTTATCGATAAGCTCGCGCCCCTGAATAAACTGGAAGCCGGGATAATTCTCAACGCTGGAGGTCCACAGCACCTGCCCGCCCAGATCGTGGGTAAGCAGCACGGTATCGGTCCTTTTACGGGCGGCATAGACCGCCGCGGTCAGGCCGGCCGGACCGCCTCCGATGATGGCCAACTGGTATTCCTTGTCCGGCCGGGCCGGGGGGAAGGCGATCTCCGGCGTCTTGCTTAATGAGAACGAAAGGGAGGATAGTTCCATAACAGCACCTATATCAATCATTTATACATATTATGATGATATTACATGCCAGCCCCGATGTCAATTGTAAAATTTAATAAAAATACTTGAATATTATATCTAAATTTGTTATAATACAAAACTTAGCGCAAAATCTTAATTTAAGATCCGGTGGATATATCTCCGGACTACAGGGAGGTTTACTAAGGTGCATACCCTTTTATTGGTGATCCATTTGATAGCCTGCCTGCTGCTGGTCGGCGTGGTGCTGATGCAGAGCGGCAAAGGCGGGGGGCTGGGCAGTGCCATGGGCGGAGGGGGTGGCGAGACCTTCTTCGGCGGGCGGGGCGCGGCCCCGTTCCTGACCCGGGCCACCACCATCCTGGCCGTGGTATTCATGATGACCTCGCTGTCGCTGGCCATGATCTCCGGCAAGAGCCGGCGGGCCACCTCGGCCATAGAGAAGGCCCTGCAGCAGGAACAGAAATCAAACCAACAGCCTGTAAGCAGGCCGGGCGAACTGCCGGTGAATCAAATGCCGGAAGCTCCCTCCGGCAAATAGCTGTTTCAATATATCGTATCTTAAGGAGTAACATCAGATGTACGCAGTGATCGAATGCGGAGGCACCCAGGTGAGGGTCTCCGAGAACCAGAAGGTAAGGATCCCCAGGATAGATGCCCAGGAGGGCCAAAAGTACAAGATGGAGAAGGTGCTGCTGCTTTCCAACGGACAGGATGTCATCATCGGCCAGCCTACAATCAAGGACGCCATCGTTGAGGTCACTGTGGTGGGCCACTCCCGCTCGGCCAAGATATCGGCCATGATCTACAAGCCTAAAAAAGATTACCGCCGTCGCTGGGGAGCCCGGACCCATTATACCGACCTGCTGGTCAACACCGTCAGCCATCCCAAGATCAAAGCCATAGCCAAACCTGCAGCCCCGGCTGCCGAGAAGAAAAAAGCACCCAAGAAAGCCAAGGCGGCCAAACCCGCCGCGGCCAAGAAGAATCCAGGCAAAGGAGATAAGGAATAATGGCACATAAAAAAGGCGTAGGATCATCCCGAAACGGCCGAAATAGCAATGCCCAGCGGCTGGGCATCAAGGCCTTCGGCAACCAGAAGGTAAGCGCCGGCTCAGTGCTGGTCCGGCAGCGGGGGACCAAATTCCATCCCGGGCTCAATGTGATGCGAGGGAAGGACGACACCCTGTTTGCAATATCGGACGGCTTTGTCTGGTTTGAATCCCGGGGTCGGGACGGCAAAAAAATAAGCGTATATCCCGAACCCAAAGTCAACGCGGCGAGCAAATAGCTCGCCTTTTTTTCCATGATTTTCCGTTAATATAACACCCTGCCTAAAATGAAGATAAAATATTTTGCACATTCGTCATTTCAGTTGATCTCGGCCAAGGGAACCAGGCTGCTGACCGATCCCTACGAGTCTGGCTCCTATGGAGGGGCGGTGGGCTACAAGAAGATCGATGAACCCACCGATGTCATCACCATCAGCCATAACCATGCCGACCACAATTATATCAGCCGGGAGCACGACAAGGCCAGGGTCTTCCGGGAGGCCGGGGCCGTTGTATTCAAGGGGATATCGGTCAGGGGCGTCAGCCTGTATCACGACGCCAGCCGCGGTTCGGAGCGGGGCTCCAGCATAGCATTCATCTATACCATCGACGGGATGAGCTTATGTCATCTGGGAGATTTGGGGCATACCCTAAGCAAAAGCGAGGTTGTCGAGATCGGCCCGGTGGACGTACTGATGATTCCGGTGGGAGGCACCTTTACGGTGGATGCCGGAGAGGCCGGAAAGGTAATGGAATCGCTCTCGCCCAAGGTCTGCCTTCCTATGCATTACAAGACCAAGGGCGTCGGCTTCAACCTGGGGCCGCTGGAGGATTTTACCTCAGGCCGGGCCAATGTCAAAATACTCAATAGCTCCGAGGTCGAGATAACCAAGGCCTCGCTGCCCCAGATCCCGGAGATCTGGGTGCTCAAGCCCTTGAAACTGTAATTTGCGTCCCACTGGGAACTGGGTCCCCTTTACGCCTGCCGATCAGATGACAGCCGCCGCTAGGGAGATGTGCCTTAAGGCGGCCTTCGAACTTCCGGCAAGGTAACCCTGACCCATCGGCGATGCCCAATAGGGCAAGAAAAGGCCGGGAACGCTCCGAAAGATTTCATGAGGAGAGGCTCTGGCGGCCGGGCAAAAGGGATTTTAAAAAAGAGAATCATTAGACTTTTAAGATCAGGATATAAAGAATCATAATAACCGTCAAACCATAATCCGCAACATAAAATTTCTATTGAATAAGGAGTTTTATCCAGTATGGACATCAGAAAAGGACTTGAGGAATTGGGCATAAAAACCTCCCGTACCGTTTACCGCAACCTGCCGGCAGCGGTACTAATCGAAAAATCGCTGGCGTCCGGCGACGGGATCCTGGCCTCCAACGGAGCTCTGGTGGTGAAGACCGGAGAACGAACCGGGCGTTCGCCCAACGACAAGTTCATAGCCGAGGAGCCGTCCATAAAAGACCGGATAGCCTGGGGCAAGGTCAATGTGAAATGCCCCCCGGAGCAATTCGGCAAATTGCTGCACAAAGCCTACCATCATCTCAGCGATAAGGATATATACGTATTCGACGGATTTGCCGGGGCCGATCCCAAGCACCGGCTGGCGGTCAGGGTGATAACCGACACCATCTGGCACAGCTTGTTCGCCCAAACCCTTTTCATCCGGCCCACCAGGCAGGAGCTGGAAAATTTTACCCCCGGTTTTACGGTGATGGGCTGCGGCAGCCTGAAAGCCGATCCCGGAACCGACGGCACGGAATCCAACGCTTTCGTCGGGGTCAGCTTTGAGAAAAAGATCAACCTGGTCATAGGCAGTATGTACGGCGGGGAGATCAAGAAGAGCATCTTTGCCATCATGAATTACCTGATGCCCCAGCAGAACGTCTTCCCCATGCACTGCTCGGCCAACCTGGGCAAGGATGGCGCTCCCGCGCTGTTCTTCGGCCTCTCCGGCACCGGCAAGACCACCCTGTCGGCCGACCCCAACCGCCGGCTGATCGGCGATGACGAGCACGGCTGGTCCGATGCCGGAATCTTCAATTTCGAGGGCGGCTGTTACGCCAAGGTCATCAAGTTATCGGCCGAGGCCGAGCCCCAGATATTCAACGCCATCAGGTTCGGCTCGCTGCTGGAGAACGTGGTGGTCGACCCGGACACCCGGCTGATAGATTATAATTCCGACGACATTACCGAGAACACCCGGGCCACCTACCCGGTGGAACATATTCCCAACTGCGTGATTCCCGGGGTGGGCGGGCATCCCAGGAACGTGTTCTTTTTGACCTGCGACGCTTTTGGAGTGCTGCCGCCCATCGCCAGGCTGACCCCGGAGATGGCCAGCTATCATTTCCTGTCGGGCTTCACCTCAAAGCTGGCCGGGACCGAGACCGGGATCGATGAACCGCAGCCCACCTTCTCCACCTGTTTCGGCGCACCGTTCATGCCCCTGCATCCCACCAAGTACGCCGCCATGCTGGCGGATAAATTGTCAAAACAGCAAACCAATTGCTGGCTGGTCAATACCGGCTGGTCGGGTGGGCCGGCCGGGGTGGGCAGCCGGATGAAGATCTCCATCACCCGGGCATTGCTGACCGCCGCCTTGGAGGGCCAGCTGGAGAAGTCCAAATTCACTCCGGATCCGGTGTTCAATATTCTGGTGCCCGATGCTTGTGAGGGCGTACCGACCGAGGTGCTGACCCCCAAGAACACCTGGGCGGACCAAGTGGCCTACGATAAAAAAGCCCGGGAGCTGGCGGCTATGTTCGCGAAAAATTTTGAGCAATATAAAGATTATGCTTCCAAAGAAGTGGCGGACTCAGGGCCAAAAGCATAGAAAAAGATGAAGATATTAGGCGTCATTCCGGCCCGTTACGGCTCCACCCGTTTTCCGGGAAAGCCCCTGGTCCTGATAAATAGCCAGCCGATGATCCAGCATGTCTACCAGAGATGTCTGAAGGCGAAAATGCTGGATGAAGTGGTGGTGGCTACCGATGATAAGAGGATCTACGACTGCGTCAGGGCTTTTAACGGGCAGGCGGTGATGACATCAAAAAAGCATCTATCCGGCAGCGACCGGATCGCCGAGGTCCTCAGGAAACCCCAGTACCGCGGGTTCAACATTATCCTCAATATTCAAGGTGACGAACCGCTTATCGATCCCCGGGCCATCAACCTGCTGGTCAAAGACATGGCCGATAATCCCAAACAGTTGATGGCCACCCTGGCTACCCATTTTGAGAATGCCGGTGATATTGCCAGCCCCAATACCGCCAAGGTGGTGACCGACGACCAAGGGCGGGCGCTGTATTTTTCCCGATGCCCCATACCGTTCACCCGGGATGAAAATGCAGGGAAGGCCCGTCATTTCCTAAAACATATAGGCATGTACGCCTATCGCCGGAATTTTTTGATAAAATTCACCCAATGGCCCGAGGGTCGGCTGGAGCGGCTGGAGAAACTTGAACAACTGAGGGCTCTGGAGAACGGGGCGGATATAAAGGTTCTTCACACGAATTACTCTTGTCTATCTGTTGATTCCCCCGGGGATGTCGGTAAAATCGAAAGACAGATGAAACGGTCTATGGGCTGGGGTAAAAAGCGGATAAATTAAAACTTGACTTTGAAATGATAAAGAGTTAAAATTAAAACTTCAAAAATCAAAAAAATCAAAAAGGAAGGTAGAGCTATGTCCAGATTAAAAAACAAAGCTTTAATGCTTATTGGTGCGGCTCTGATTATCAGCCTGGGGGTGATGGGTTGCAACCAATATATCACCGGAGCAAAGGTTCATTTGCAATTAGATCCGCCCAATTATGAGGCGGCCATAACGACCCTGAATGAGGGTCTGGAGTATGCCCCCAAGGACTCCGAGATGCATGGCCTTTTAGCATATTGCTATGTCCAGACCGGTAAATACAAGGAAGCCGGAAAATCGTATGCCAGCGCTATTGAATACAGCCCTACCCAGAAAGATTCCCTGCAGAAATCCTGGGACGGCGCCTGGGAGGATTTGTATAACATGTCCGGCGGCTATCTGAAGAAAGCGGTGACCGGATCGAAAGACTCCAATGCGGCCTATCTGCAGAAAGCCGAGGAGAATATCAATAATGCCATAGACATTTCCCCCAATAAAGTGGATAACTTCATAAGAAAGGGATTGCTTTACCGATATATGGGCAAGAGCAAGGAATCGGAAGCCCTGTTTGCTCAAGCCATCGCCATTGATCCCAATAATCCCGATGCCTATTTCCAGGTGGGAAGAGCCGCCATGGAGTCGCAGAACTGGGATGAGGCCATCAAGAACGTAACTAAAGCCACCCAGATAAAAAAAGATAATGATCAATGGTTTTATTATCTAGGGGTGGCCTATCTGCAGAAAAGGGAATATCCCCAGGCCCAAAAAGCATTTGCCACCGCCGGAGCGTTAAAGCCGGATGAGAAAAATACCTGGTTCAACATGGCCCAGGCGTATTACTTTGAAGGCAATGATATGAAAAGCGCTATAAGCGCTCTGGATAAAGTGATTGCTTTAGACAGCAAAGATGTGGAAGCCTACCGTTTGTTGGGCCTGTGCGCCCTGCACAACACCGTAAAAGACTACGACAGGGCCATTCAGGCTTATACCAAAGCCTTGGAGCTTAAGCCCGATTCCCTGGATTATAAAAACTATCTGGAGTACGCCAAAAAACAGAAAGAAGCCTCCCAGGCTCCGGTTAAACCCAAGAAAAAAAGAAGGTAATCCTTAGGACTGGTTAATCAATAAAGAAAAAGGACGGTTTTGCCGTCCTTTTTCTTTTAGGGGGTCAATAAATTTGCTTGAAAAACATACCTATAATATGATAACTTAAAAGAGTATGAGAAAGATAATTATATTTACCAGCCTGCTGTTAATTCCTTTTTTAGCTCCAGCCAATGAAGACAGCCGGGATATTCCGCTGGACCACTGGTCATATCCGGTTCTGCAGAGATTTCAGGCCAAAGGATATGTAAGCCTGCCGGTATCGGGGCCATACCAGAGATGGCAGGTGATCGAACATCTGCAGGATCTGTTACGTCGCCAGATGGACGGGGCGACGGGCATGTCCACCACCGACCGCTATTATTTTGACCAGCTCAGCCAGGAGCTCAATATCGGGACAACAGATAGAAGGCTGTCTGATAAAGAAATACTGTCCTACGATGACGGAAGGACCGCCATCAGCGCCGATATCAGCCTGGGGCTAGGAGCCGATATCGCCCATACCGAATCACCTCAGAGCCGGGGATCGGGGGTGCTTGATGTTGGGGGGGGATTGGCGGGCATTTTTATTTTTGACCAACGGATAAGCCTGACCCTGGAAAAAGAAACCGAGAAGATCGAGAGACTATCGGGCAGCCTGCAGAGCTGGAGGGGAGGAAAATACTCAACCGGATGGGCTTATTTCCGGACGTCCCATCCCTACTTGACCCTTACTTTGGGCAGGCAGCAGAGATGGTGGGGCCCAGGGACTTTCGGCACTTTGCTGCTTTCGGACAATTCCGAAGGTTTCGATGCCGTTGACCTCGAACTTAATTATAAGAGAATTGAAATCCAGTCTTTCTTCGGAGTATTGAGTGCCGACCTGAAACGATATATATCCGGCCATCGGCTGGGAATCAAGCTGCCGTGGAATATAGGCTTGGGGTTTTCCGAGACGGTCGTTTACCAGGCCAATCAGATTGATCCGGCCTACATGAATCCCCTGCTGCCTTATTATGCCAATCAATGGAACCAGCGGGATGATGACAATGTCCTATGGTCGGCGGATATACGCTGGACGCCCGGCCTGGGTTTTTCGACCTACGGGGAACTTTTAATGGATGATGTGCAGTACGAGCAGGATCCGCCGGCTCCCCAGAAACTGGGCTTTCTGCTGGGCGGCCACTGGGCCGATCCGGCCGGGCTGACGGATTCCGATCTGAAGATAGAATGGGCCGGCAACCAAAAATGGGTATATACCCACCGGAGATACACCAATCGCTATGTAGGGGCCGATACCGTCAATATACTGGGCCACTGGGTGGGCACCGATGCCGACGCGCTGGACATGGTTTTGGAACACCGATTCCATCCCCGGCTAAATGTTGGGTTAGGCTATCAAATGGAAAGGCATGGGGAGGGCCGGATCGACCGAGGCTATCTAGCTATCGATGATCCGCACACCGCGTTTTTAAGCGGAACCTTCAGCCGGATGGACAAGGGCAAAATTATTTTACAATGGGAGCCATTTTACTGGGCCAATCTGGAAGCGGATATCTGGCTGGCATACATAAAAAATCCCGGCAACATATCAGGAACCGGTTTCAACGACCGTGGCCTGGACTTGTTGATACAAATAGATTTTTAATGAAGAAGATCAAAGACATACTGGAACTTTCCCGGATCGGCAACGTAGCCATCACCGGATTTTCGGTGCTGATAGGCACCGGAGGGTACATCAAAGAGGCCAACATTCAATCGGTGATCATAGCCGTGATCTCGGCCATGGCCATCGCCGCGGGGGGCAATGCCCAGAATGATTATTACGACCAAAAGACGGACGCCATAAACCGACCGGAAAGGCCAATACCATCGGGGCGCGTTTCTCCACGCTTTGCTTTTATCTTCAGCATCATATGTTACGCCGCAGGTGTTATCCTGGGATGGCTGATCGGTAGGGGTACCGGCTTGGTGGCCTCCGTTGTGGCTCTATTGCTTTGGCTGTATGCCGCCAGGGGAAAGATGATGGGGCTGGGCGGAAACATGATCATCGCTTTGATATGCGCCCTGGCTTTTATCTACGGGGGGTTGGTCGTCCAAAATCCGGTGCTGGCGGTTTTCCCGGCGGTATTTGCTTTTCTGATGCATCTGTCCCGGGAGATCATCAAGGATGTTCAGGACATCTCCGGCGACAGGCAGTCGGGGGCCAGGACCCTGGCCATCAGGGCAGGCCACAAGAAAGCCTTGTCCGTTTCGGCTTTCAGCCTGATGTTGCTGGTAATCTTCAGTCCGGTGCCCTATCTGATGGAGATTTATAATATCAGGTATCTGATGGCAGTTGTTCTGGGGGTGGATCTGGTTCTTTTGCCGGTAATATATCAACTGTTAAAAAATCCGCTGGGAGTCAATTACGCCAAGCTCAGCTTCATATTAAAAATCGACATGCTGGTCGGACTGATGGCCATTGCCTTGGGGATGGCTTAATTAATAAAGGAGTGTATGAATCTTATTCAGGCGATTATTTTAGGTTTGGTGCAGGGATTGACAGAGTTCCTGCCAGTCTCCAGCTCCGGGCATCTGGTGCTGTTCGAGAAATTTCTGGGGCTGGGCGCCAGCAACCTCCGCTTTGAAGTAGCCCTGCATCTGGCCACCCTGCTGGCGGTATGTTTCGCCTTCCGTCGGAGGATAGGAAAACTGATAAAGGCCGTTTTTACCGGACGGATAAGGCGGGTCAAAGGAAAATGGCAGTTCAGCGATGACAATCTCCGGCTGGCCCTGCTGCTGATCCTGGCCACTATCCCGGCGGCGGTAATAGGCATCTTATTTGACGATTTTATCGAACAAGCCTTCAATAGTCCGATCACGGTGTCTCTGGCTTTGCTGCTCACCGGGGCCATCCTTTTCGGGACCGGGAAGGTGGCCAAGCGTCAGGAAAAAATCACCTGGAAACATTCGCTGATCATAGGCTTCTCCCAGGCCCTGGCCATATTGCCAGGCATCTCCCGCTCCGGGGCCACCATTTCGGCCGGGATCTATTCCGGGGCCGATCAGGAGAAGTCGGCCGAATTCTCCTTTCTGCTGTCCATCCCGGTGATACTGGGGGCCGGCCTTTTGGAATTCAAAGACGTGCTGAAGACCGGACTGCCGCAGGGCGAGCTGACGGCGATCATATTGGGAGGGCTGGCGGCGGCGCTGTCGGGCTACCTGGCGATAAATATTCTCCTGAAAATAATCCGAAATTCCAAGCTGCAGTATTTTGCTTATTACTGCTGGGCGGCGGGCCTGATCTCGCTGGCATGGCTGTTGTTAAAATAACATAAGGTAACGATATGTCCAAAACAAAGATAAACCCCATCAAGATATTTTTGATCCTTCTGGCAACGGCAATAATCGTGGGCCTGACCGCCGGATATTTTTACCGTCCGCTGGCGTACTCCCTGCAGCAAACCGCCAGTCTGCCGATCCTGGGCTTCGGGTTTGCCCTGCTGGCGATCTATGCCGCTCTGGTCATTAAATACTGGCGGATCGAACAGAGGGGCAGCTGGCAGTTGTTTCAGGTTCTGAGCCTGACTGCCCTGACCGGCCTGGCGGTCCAGCTTAGCGGTGGGTTTGGCTCTCCGCTGATCCTGTTATACGGCCTGCTGATCGTTCTGGCTGTCTACCGCAGTGACAGGTGGAAAGCGGTTCCCCTGGCATCCGTTCTGATCATCGAGCTGGGCTCCAGCCTTATGGCCGGGCGGTGGCGGCAGGAATTAGTACCGGGAATGGCAATCATCGCCGCTTTGGTGCTGCTCTACGTCATCAGTTTGGTAATCGTCAGGCGGGGGCGTAGCTCCGTAGTCGGCAGCCTGCCGGTGATGTCATTCGACGAGCCGGTTACCGTCCAGAAAGACCTTAAGGAGGATCTGGCCTCGCTGTGCAGCCTGATACAGGCGGCCATGAGAACCAGAACCAGCGCCATTTTCAGGGCCGACAATCTTACCGGCACTTTGAATATGATGGCCTTTAAAAGCTACAGCGCCGAGGTCATCAAGGATGCCTCCCTGGAGATCCGCAGCAGTCTTTTAGGCTGGGCGGCCCGGGAGCGCCAGGGCCTTTTATATGCCAGTTACGAGAGGGACTCAAGGGACCTGGGATATTACAGGAAATCCGAGGAGGTCCGCTCGGTGCTGTCGGTGCCGGTGCTCCAGGAGAGCGAGGTTATCGGGGTTCTGGTGGTTGACAGCGAACAGGCTGGGGCATTTAACGAAAACGACAAGATCCTTTTGGCCGGGTTCGCCGAGGAGGCGGCCAGGCTGGTGCATTTTCACCAGAGCCACTCGGCCCTGGGGCTGGAGAAGGACCGGCTGCAGCAGTGGAACAGCCGCCTGGAGCTGATGGCCTCCCGCCTGAAGATCAACGATGTCATCAAGATAATCCAGGAGCTGATACCCCGGCTGGTGCCCTGCGACCATATCGTCCTGCTGGAGGTATTGCCGGAACCGGGAAAGGCCAGGGTGTTGCTGTCCGACCCGGCCAACGCCGGCTATCCCGCCCCGGGAACCGAGATAAACATGGCAGGGTCGCTTTCCGAGCAGGCTGTCAATCTCAAGGAGTGGCGCTCGGTGGACGATTTTTATCGGCGGGCCATAGGCATCCACCGTTTCTCCGAAGACGAGCGGCCGGATCACGGATTCCGCTCGGTACTGGCGGCGCCGCTGTTATACGAGGATGTCTGCCATTACGTGCTGGTGCTGGAGAGCCGCCAGCCCAAGGCCTTTGAGGCCGACCGGGACACCATTCACATTATCGCCGGGCAGTTCTCCCTGGCCTTGAAAAGCGCCGCCATGTACGAGGAGAAGGAAAATCTGGCCATCCGCGACGGCCTGACCGGGCTGGCTAACCACCGCCGGTTCCAGGAATACCTGGAGGAAACGCTGGCAAAATCGGACAGTAATCCGGTGGGGATAGCGCTGTTCGACATTGATTTCTTCAAGAAGCTCAATGACAATTACGGACATCCAATAGGCGATGCGGTGCTCAAGGAAATGGCCGCTCGGCTGAAGAAAAGCATATCGTCGTTCGATTTTGTGGCCCGATATGGGGGAGAGGAGTTTATAGCGGTGTGGCCGGGACGGAACGACAAGGAGGCCGCCCAGCTGGCCGAGCAAGTGCGCCTGGCGATCGAAGGCGAGAAATTCCAGACCACCGCCGGGGATCTGCCGGTGACCATCAGCCTGGGAGTGTCCTCATATCCCCAGGACGCCAAGAAGAAGGCTGAACTGATCAAGGCGGCCGACGAAGCGCTGTATGCCGCCAAGAAGTCCGGGAGGAACAAGGTGGTGCGCTTCGCTGCGATGGAGAAAGAGCCGGTTTAATCATCAAGGCATAAAGAGTTTTACTGTCATCCCGAGGAGACTTCGATGCAATACAGGTTGAGGGATATGAGTTGTCACCCGTTCGGTTAGTAAGATAACAGGCAGGTCTCAGGGTGACAGCATCCTTGTCATCCTGAGCGTGACATTTAAGCAAACTTTCCAAGAATTTCAGATTCTTCGCATGCCAGACAGAATGGTTGGCTCAGAATGACGGATAAATCATGCCCATTAATAAATTCATAACATACATCAAAGTCCAGCGCAACCTGGCTGACAATACCTGCCAGGCCTACCAGCGGGACCTGCGGCAATTCTTCGATCACCTCAAACACGAAAACCTGGACAGGATCGACCGCAATACCATCCGCAATTACCTGGGGATACTGCAAAGGCAGGGACTGGACAAGCGTTCGGCGGCCAGGAAGCTTTCGGCTATCAAGGCCTTTTTCAAATACTGCGCCCGGGAGAATATCGTTCCTGTCAATCCTGCGTTGGGCTTAAGATCCCCCAAATTGGACAAGAAGCTACCTTCATTTCTTTCCGAGAAACAGGCGGAAGAAGCTGTCCAAAACATCCAGGAAAAGCCGGAGGATACGGTTCGCAACAACGCCGTTATGGAACTACTCTATGGCAGCGGCCTGCGGTCGTCAGAACTGCTGGGCCTGAAAGTCGGAGATCTGGACCTCTCCGGCGGGCAGGTCAAAGTTATGGGCAAGGGCAGCAAACAAAGGATTGTGCCCTTAACCCGGGAATCCATCAGCACCTTGAAAAAATACATTGCCGGGCGGGAAAATTATGAGATTGTTTTTCTGGGGACGCGGGGAAAGACCCTTAATAGAAGGCAATTGCAGAGGATCGTTCAGGCCCGCATCCGGTCGGCCCATTACGGGGGCAAGGCCAGTCCCCATGTTTTGCGTCATTCGTTCGCCACCCATCTTTTGGACCGCGGGGCCGACCTGAAGGCGGTCAAGGAATTGTTGGGCCATGCCAATCTTTCCACCACCCAGATATATACCCACATCACCACCGATCGGTTGAAAAAGGTCTACCAGCAGGCCCATCCCCGGGCGGACGACGAAGGGGAGGAAACGTAGGATTGGGAAATAAATCGGATAACGTAGGGGCGAGGTAACCTCGGCCCTACGTTATTTTGACCTCACCCCGACCCTCTCCTAAAGCATTAGGAGAGGGAGAAAGGGGGTAAACCACCCCGTTGCAAATCAAATTCATTTGTGCTAAAATAGCCCTTTGTTTTGAAAAGCAAAACCCATCAACATATATTGCCGTGTGATCACGGCAGGAGGAGTTCAAATGTCCAAATACGTATATTTCTTCGGCGGTAAGTCGGCCGAAGGAAGCGCCAGCGACAAAAATCTTTTGGGCGGCAAGGGCGCCAACCTGGCCGAGATGTGCCATCTGGGGATCCCGGTCCCGGCCGGTTTTACCATCACCACAGAATTGTGCACCGTTTTCTACAAGAACAACAAGAAATATCCGCCGGAGCTGAAAAAGCAGGTGGAGACCGCCCTGGCCAAGGTGGAAAAGGTGATGGGCATGAAGTTCGGCGACAGGCAGAATCCCCTGCTTTTATCTGTGCGCTCCGGAGCCCGCAGCTCCATGCCCGGCATGATGGAGACCGTGCTGAACGTCGGCCTGTGCTCGGCCACCATCCCCGGAATGATAAAGAAGACCAACAACCCCCGCTTCGTCTACGACGCCTACCGCCGCCTGATCATGATGTACTCCGACGTGGTCATGGAAAAGGCCGCCGGCATGGAGCCCAAAGAGGGCCAGGGCATCCGCAGGCAATTGGACGATATGCTGGGCGAGGTCAAAAAGAACAAGAGCTATAAGACCGACGCCGATCTGACCGAAGCCGACCTTATCAATCTGTGCGACCGCTTTAAGGCCAAGGTCAAGGAAGTCATCGGAAAAGATTTTCCGGATAACGCCATGGATCAGCTGTGGGGCGGCATCGGAGCGGTGTTCTCCTCCTGGAACGGCAAGCGGGCCATCTCCTACCGCCGGATCGAGGGCATCCCCGACGAGTGGGGAACCGCGGTTAACGTCCAGGCCATGGTGTTCGGCAACATGGGCGACTCCTCGGCCACCGGGGTGGCCTTCTCCCGCAACCCGGCCAACGGCGACAACCACTTTTACGGAGAATGGTTAGTCAACGCCCAGGGCGAGGACGTGGTGGCCGGCATCCGCACTCCCAATCCCTTGAATGAGGACACCAAGAACGAGCAGAACAAGCATATGTCCTCCCTGCAGACCGCCATGCCGGAGGTCTACCAGGAGCTGAACGGCTTCAGGAACCGCTTAGAGAAGCACTACCGCGACATGCAGGACATTGAGTTCACCATCCAGGAGGGCCATTTGTGGATGCTGCAGTGCCGCATCGGCAAGCGCACCGGGACCGCCGCATTGAATATGGCCATGGACATGGTGGAGGAAAAGCTGATCACGAAGGCAGACGCCGTTACCAGAGTGTCCCCGGCCCAGTTGGACGAGCTGCTGCATCCCATCGTAGATCCGGCCGCCGAAAGATCGGCCCAGGTGCTGGCCAAGGGCCTGCCTGCCGGCCCGGGCGGAGCCAACGGACAGATAGTCTTCACCGCCAGCGATGCGGTGGCCTGGCAGAAGCAGGGCAAAAAGGTCATCCTGGTTCGCGAAGAGACCAACCCCGAGGACGTGGAGGGCATGAGGGCCGCCATCGGCATCCTGACCGCCCGGGGAGGGATGACCAGTCACGCGGCCTTGGTGGCCCGGGGCTGGGGCAAGTGCTGCATCGTGGGCAGCAGCTCCCTGCATATAGATGCCCAGACCAAGACCATGAAGGTGGGCGACAAGGTATTCAAGGAAGGTGATTATATCACCCTCAACGGTACTCGCGGCTATGTCTATGCCGGACAGCTGGCCATGGTGGACGCCACCGAGAATCCCCGTTTTGTAAGTTTCATGAAGTACGTCGACTCCTTCCGCAAGCTGAACGTCCGCACCAATGCCGATACCCCGGAAGATGCCGCCAAGGCCCGCGGTTTTGGGGCCGAGGGCATAGGGCTGTTCCGCACCGAGCACATGTTCTACGGCAAGAATTCCGAGGCTCCCCTGTTCTGCCTGCGCAAGATGATCATCTCCCAGAGCGTCAATGAGCGCCGGGCGGCCCTGGCTGAGCTATACCCCTATGTCAAGAAGGACATCAAGGCCACTCTGGAGGTGATGGACGGATTTCCGGTCACCATCCGTTTATTGGATCCACCGCTGCACGAGTTCGTGCCCAACGGCCAGGACGAGCGCAACAAACTGGCCCAAAGTCTTGGCATTACAGCCGAGGAGTTGAACAGACGGGCCGATGTTCTGCACGAATCCAATCCCATGATGGGCCACCGCGGAGTCAGATTAGGCGTCACCTATCCCGAGATCACCGAGATGCAGGTGCGGGCCGTACTGGAATCCACCGTGGAGCTGATCAAGGAGGGCAAGAAGATCAGGCCTGAGATCATGGTTCCGGTGGTGGGCATGAAGAACGAACTGGTGGACCAGAAGGCCATAGTGGACAAAATTTATGCCGAGGTATGCGCCAAGTACGGCGTCAAGAAGATAGATTACATGTACGGCACCATGATCGAGATCCCGCGGGCGGCTTTGATGGCCGGTAAAATAGCGGAGACAGCCGAGTTCTTTTCCTACGGCACCAACGACCTGACCCAGATGACCTTCGGCTTCTCCCGCGATGATATCGGCGGGTTCGTGCCGGATTACGTGGAGAAGAAGATATTGCCGGCCGACCCCTTCCAGATATTAGACCAGGAGGGCGTGGGCGAGCTGGTGGAGATAGGCATCCAGCGTGGGCGGGCCGCCAGGCCCAATCTGAAGGTGGGCATCTGCGGAGAGCACGGCGGAGAGCCGTCTTCGGTTGAGTTCTGCCATCGGGTGGGGATGAACTACGTTTCCTGCTCGCCGTTCCGGGTGCCGATCGCCAGGCTGGCGCTGGCCCAGGCGGCGATCAAGGATATGAAGCAGGCCGAGAAGAAGACAGCGAAAAGTGTGAAGCGTAAAGCGACACCTCGACGAAGCTTGGTGACCGCTAAGGCAAAGAAGGTTGCACCTCGACGTAGCTCGGTGCCCACTCCGAAAAAGGCAGTTAAGAAAAAAGGCAGAAAGTAATCTGACAAATTTAAAAGCCCCTTCAGCAATGAAGGGGCTTTTAGTTATTCACATAGTTTTCTCTTGATTTTTATTGCCTTGCGGGTGTATTCTTATAATGACTCGTTATTCTATAGGCATAAAATACAACATTTAAAATGCAAGTAATTAGAAAGTTAATTTTTAGTTATTGGAGTTGATATGAAAAATATTATTAGGCCAACATGGATTTCATTAGCTTTTTCTATGATATTATTTCCTAACACATTATTGAGCGCTACACAAGCAGAAGAGTATAAAACAATTTCTCTGCCAAACGGTGTATCTATTGAGTTATCAAATAATTGGGGTCCCTTATTGAATAATGAACGGGTAACTCTTGACAATTATGTAAAATTGTTTATAGAGTCAACGGGTCAAAAAAATCAATCCTCTGAATTGCCATTTGCAGCTAATTATTACGGCGAAAATGGTAGTGTTATAGGAATATTGAATCTTCGCTATTACCCACAACAAGAATTGTCTCAATCAGATGCTCAAAAAATGACAGACCAAGAAGTCAATTTATTGGACACTACACTTAAAAATGGTATTCACATAGGATTAAAAAAATCCAAATTAACCTTAGTGTCATGGAAAGGAACAACGAAAGAAAAAATCAATGGAATCACAGTATTTTTAACAGAATATTATCGTTCGTCTTCGATTAGTAAGAGCAACTTTCGGGTACGATTAATAAGAGTATTTGCAAAAGATAAGTCGTTCACTCTTACTATCTCTTATTTAAAAACAGCAGAAATGCTTTTAGAGCCAATAACGGATAGAATTATCGGGTCACTTAAATTTACACCAGATACTAAAAGAAAGAATTAAATAAATTACTCAAATAATGGCGACTCTTGCTATTCTATTTATTATTGCCATGCCCTGAAGGACATCGCTGGGCCTCTTAATGAGGCCTGTTTTTTTGCCCGAAGTGCGGTTTTGTGGACATTTCGCAATGACCGGAGGGATCTCACCGCTTCACATGTCATTATACATGGATTTTTCAGCGCAGGCTCTTCCCTCTCCTTATGCTTTAGGAGAGGGTAGGGTGAGGTCGGTTTATGACACACCCACTTCAGAAAGGGCAATACTTGTTAACCTCAGTGCAGGCTCTCGTTCCCCTCTTTTTAGAGGGGAAGGCAGTACCCTGGATTCCCGATTACTCGGGAATGACAATTGTGGGTTGTTTCGCTTCGAAAGTCATTCAAGGTGTAAATCTCAGTGCAGGCCCTGTATCCCCTATCTCTGTGGATAGCGGGGAAACCGGACACACCCACTTCGAAAGGGCAATACTGGCAAACCTCAGTGCAGGCTCTTAATCCCCTCTTTTTAGAGGGGAAGGGACCTGGATTGCTTCGTTTGCCAAGCATGCTGTTTTCTCGCAATGACTGGCTAACCTAAAAATCTTTGTGCCTTTGTGCCTCTGTGGCAAAAAAGTGGCGTCCCATAAAAATTAAATATTTTTCATAAATATATTGCAAAGTTGACATAAAATTTGGTATTATGTAAGTTATTGTAGATACACTAATAAGGTCATTTTTATCGCTACGTCGGAAAAAACAAAAATAGATGTAATAGTCATCGGCGGTGGTCCTGCAGGCATGATGGCGGCCGGAACGGCAGCCAAAGGCGGATCGTCTGTTGTTCTATTGGAAAAAATGCCTTCCCTGGGCAAAAAACTGCTGATCACCGGCCAGGGACGCTGCAACATCACCAATAACCTGGAAGTAAAGAAATTCATCGCTGACTGCGGTCCCATGGCCCGTTTCCTGTTCGGCCCGCTGACCCGATTCGGTTTTGAATCCACCTTAAAGTTCTTCGAGGAGCTGGGCCTTAAGACCAAGCTGGAACGGGGCGGGCGCTACTTCCCGGAGAGCGACAGCTCCCGCGATGTGCTGGAGGCCCTGGAGAGGTATCTGGACTCGGGAAAAGTGCGGGTGGTCACCAATGCCCGGGTTACCGGCATCATCAAGGAACGCCAGGGGTTCAGCGTCACGGCCGGAGCCGAGGCTTACCGGTTGAACAGGTTGATCATCGCCACCGGGGGCAGGTCCTATTCCGGCACCGGCTCCACCGGCGATGGGTATTCCTGGGCTTCCGCCCTGGGGCATACGGTCATTCCGGTGAAGCCATCGGATGTGCCACTCAATGTCAAAGAGGATTTCGTAAAAGAACTGCAGGGCTTAAGCCTCAAGAATGCGGAACTGACCTTTGCCCGCGGCTCAAAAAAAATAAAATATTTCGGGGAGATGCTGTTCACCCATTACGGCATCTCCGGCCCGATAGTGCTGGATGCCAGCCGGACGATCGGGCCATGGCTGGATGACGGCCCGGTGGACTGCCGGCTGGATCTGAAGCCGGCATTGGATGAAGAGACTTTAAATAGGCGGCTGCAAAGGGAGATTGTTGAATCGGGCAAAAAGACCTTCAAGATATTCATCAAGGAATATCTGCCGGCCAAGCTGATCCCGGTATTCATAGCACTGTGCGGGATAAGCGAAGACCTGAGGGTCAACCAGTTGAACGCCGGGCAGCGCAAAAAGATCATCGCCCTTTTAAAGAATATCCGCTTTACGGTGACATCCTTGCGGGGCTTCGACGAAGCGGTGGTGACGGCCGGCGGGGTGGACCCGGACCAGATAGATCAGGCCACCATGGAATCCAAAAAGGCCAAGGGATTATATTTCTGCGGAGAGATCCTGGACCTGGACGGGCCCTGCGGCGGGTACAACCTGCAGATAGCCTGGTCCACCGGGTTCCTGGCAGGCAAAAGCGCAGGGGAAAAATAAATGCCGAACCGAGCCAAAAGAGCCATACACATCATCTCCTTTGAGGAGCGGATAACCAGCTGGGTCAGGTGGGCGGTGCTGTTCCTGGCCCTGCTGCTGGTGACCCTGCGGCCCCAGGATCTGGCCGGGCATTATTTGGGCCTGTATCTGACCCTGGGCCTGGCGGCCCTGTACAATCTGCTGGTGTTCTTTGCCGGAAGAAGGGTGCTCAAATTCCTGAGGGCCTTCTGGCTGAGCCTGGTGTTCGATCTGGTATTCGCCAGCCTGCTGATCGCTTTTACCCTGGGGGCCCAAAGCCAGTTCTTCTATCTCTATTATCTGGCGATATTCATGGCGGCGGTCTCCGGCAACCGGCAGGCGGCCCTGAATGTCACCGTCCTGGCCTCGGGGATGTATTTTCTGGCCCTGATATGGAGGGGCGAACTAAGCTGGGACCAGTACTTTTTATACGACCTGCTGTTCAAGATCGGGCTGCTATCGCTGACCGCCTTCTGGGCCGGCCTGCTATCCGACCAGCAGAAGAAATGGCGGCTGCGAAACCAGGAGCTCAGCCAGATCGCCGACGAATGGACCAGGACGGCATCCGACATCCAGTCGGCCGCCCTGTTCGGGATGGGCGCCCTGCTGTCCTCGTCCCGCAACATCGAAGAGACCCTGAACCTGACGCTGGATGCGGTGCAGGACCTGCTGCAGGCCGACCGCTGCTCCATACTTCTTTTAGACCACGACTCCAATGAGCTGGTCTTAAGAGCCTCGCGGGGCATCCGGGCCGGGGCGGTGGGCAAGCTGAGGCTGAGGAGCGACCAGGGCATCGCCGGCGAGGTGCTAAGGACCGGCCAGCCGCTCAACGTGCCGGACACCAGCAAGGAGCCGCTGTTCGTTCCCTCGCCCAAGAACTACCATAACCGGATTCGCTCCATGCTGGTGGTCCCGCTGATAATCCGCGACAGGCGGATCGGTGTGATAAACATCTCCGAGGTCAGGGCCAACCGCAAGTTCAGCCAGAGCGAGCTTTCGGCCATGACGCTGGTGGCCAGCTATACCGCGGTGGCCCTGGAGAATGCCGGCATCATGGAGGAGAAGGAGAAGGAGGCCACCACCGACGGACTGACCGGGCTTCACAACTACCGTTACTTCATAGATGAATTCGGCCGCCGGCTGGAGCACTGCCAAAAGAAGCAGGCCATGGTTTCCCTGATCTGGTTAGATCTGGATTTCTTCAAGCAATACAACGATAATTTCGGCCATCTTAAGGGCAGCGAGATATTGAAACGCCTGGGAGAAATACTTAAGTCGGCGGTGGGGATGGAGGAGGCGGTTTATTTCCGCTACGGCGGAGACGAATTCGCTGTGATCCTGCCAGGCATAGAAAATAAAACAGCGGTAGAGAAGGCCGAGAATATAAGACATAGCATATACAGCACTGAATTTGCCGAAAGAAAGCCTGGGGGCAAGCAGCTTTCCGCCAGCATCGGGGTGGTGAGCTGCCCCGCTGACGGGCAGGAGTACCGGACCCTGATAGAAAAGGCCGATCAGGCCATGTATCACGCCAAGGAGAAGGGGAAGAATCAGGTGGCTTTCTGGCAGGATGATAAAATAATAATCAACAGGAGAGAAGAATGAAGCTGGCAGTGGTAGGCACCGGCTACGTGGGCCTGGTGTCGGGGGTTTGTTTCGCCGAATGGGGGCATCAGGTGATATGCGTGGACAACGATGCCGCTAAGATCGAGATGCTGAAGAAGGGCCAGATCCCGATTTACGAGCCGGGATTGAAGGAGCTGATGGACAAGAATCTTCAGCGTCTGGAGTTCAGCACCTCCATCGAGGAAGCTACCGATAAGTCCGATATCATCTTCATTGCGGTGGGCACCCCGCCCCGGGCCAACGGGGAGGCCGACCTTTCGGCAGTGGAGACCGTGGCCGCCACTGTGGCCCGCCGGATGAAATCATATAAACTGGTGGTGGAGAAATCCACCGTGCCGGTGCAGACCGGCGACCGGGTCAAACAGACCATGGCGGTCAACAACATAAACAAAGTGGAGTTCGATGTGGCCTCCAATCCGGAATTTTTAAGGGAGGGCACCGCCATCGAGGATTCCCTGAAGCCCGACCGGGTAGTGTTCGGCACCGATTCCGAGAGGGCCAGAAAAATGCTGCTGGAACTCTATTCTCCGCTGGGCTGTCCCATCGTGGCCACCGACATCCAGAGCTCGGAGCTGATCAAACACGCCTCCAATTCCTTCCTGGCCATGAAGATCTCCTTCATCAACGCGGTTTCGGTGATCTGCGAAAAATCCGGGGCCAACGTGGAGCAGGTGGCCGAGGGCATGGGGCTGGACCGGCGGATCGGCCGAAGCTTTTTGAACGCCGGGATAGGCTTTGGTGGCTTCTGCTTTCCCAAGGATCTGCAGGCCTTCATCCGGATCTCGGAAAAACTGGGCTATGATTTCAAACTACTGAAGGCGGTGGAGGAGATCAACGAGGATCAAAAGAATTTATTCGTCAAGAAGATCGAGGAGTTGGTGTGGAACATCTCCGGCAAGACCATCGGCATATTGGGGCTGGCTTTCAAGCCCAACACCGACGATATGCGATTCGCGCCGTCCATCGATATCATAGAAGCCCTGCAGAAGGACGGAGCCAAGATCAAGGCCTACGATCCGGTGTCCATGGACCGGGCCCGGCAGGTGCTGAAGGACGTTCAGTATTGCGATAATCCATATGACGTGGCCCAGGATGCCGACTGCCTGGTCATCGTCACCGAGTGGGACGAATTCAAAAAACTTGACCTGGTCAGGATCAAATCGCTGCTGAAAGTTCCGGCCATCGCCGACGGTCGGAATATCTTCGACCCGGCAAAAATGAAAGAGCTGGGGTTCATCTACCAGGGCATCGGCCGATGAGGATGCTGGTGGCCGGGGGAGCCGGCTTTTTGGGCTCCCATTTGTGCGACAGGTTGCTGGCTGATGGTCATCAGGTTATTGCCGTGGACAATCTGATCACCGGGAGTCTGGAGAATATCAGCCATCTAAAGGACCGCACTGATTTCTTTTTCATGGAACAGGATATCACCAAGCCTTTCAAGGTAGAAGGCAAGATAGAGTTCATCTTCGATCTGGCCTCTCCGGCCAGCCCGATAGATTTTGTGAAGATCCCCATGGATATCCTGCTGGTGGGGTCCTACGGCGTTCATAATCTTTTGGAACTGGCCAGGGAAAAGCAGGCCGGGTTCCTGCTGACCTCCACTTCAGAGGTCTACGGCGATCCACTGGTGCACCCCCAGAGCGAGGAATACTGGGGCAACGTCAATCCCATCGGGCCGCGCAGCGTCTACGACGAGTCCAAGCGCTACGCCGAGGCCCTGACCATGGCCTATCACCGCTATAGGAATATCGACACCCGGATCGTGCGGATATTCAACACCTACGGGCCGCGGATGCGGCTGGACGACGGGCGGGTGGTTCCCACCCTGATCGACCAGGCCCAAAACAACCGTCCCCTGACCGTGTTCGGGGACGGCAGCCAGACCCGCAGTTTCTGTTATGCCTCGGACCTGATAGAGGGCATCTACCTGAGCATGAAGTCAACCGAGCACCAGCCCATAAATCTGGGCAACCCTCACGAGATGTCCATTCTGGAATTCGCCCGGGCCATCAAAGAATATACCGGAACAAAATCCTCCATCGAGCACAAGCCGTTGCCGGCCGACGATCCCAAAGTGCGGCGGCCCGATATCAGCCGGGCCAAGAAGATGCTGAACTGGGAGCCGGTGATCGGCTTCGAGGAAGGCATCAAAAAGACCATCGACTGGTTCGCGGCAAAAAAATAAACAATAGCAGGCGGGATGCTGATAAACAAAAAGGTTCTTCCATATCTTCTTTTGGGATTGATTCTGCTAAACGGACTGTTGCTGAGGGTGGACGGCCTGAACTGGGGGATCCCCCGGGCGCCTTACTGGAAAGCCTATCATCCCGATGAAAGCGTGGCCTTTACTACCCTGATAAAAATGTCCGCTTCGGAAGACGGCCTCAACCCGCATTATTTTGTCAACCCCACCTTTCACTACTACCTGATAGGCACGCTGTGGTGGGCGGCCCAAACGGTAAATTTCGTCCCCTCCCCCAGGGAAATAATGGACGAGGCGCCCACGGTAACCCTGGATCACGTCGCCAGGATCTGGCTGACGGCCCGGTCACTCAGCGTGGCTTTGGGGGTGCTGACCATCTGGCTGACCTATCTGCTGGGCCGTGAGTTCTTTAAAAACCAGGCCTATGCCCTGGCCGGGGCCTGGCTGGCGGCCGTAATGCCGACCATGGTGATACAATCGCACTACCTGACGGTGGACGGTCCGGTGGGATTCTGGTTCCTGCTGGCGCTGTGGTTGGTGATCAAGGCTTTCAAGGATAAGCGGCTTTGGGTGTGGGCGGCCGCCGGGTTGGTATCAGGATTAGCAGTGGCCACCAAATACAACGCCCTGGCGGGTATTATATCTGTATTTAGCGTTCTTTTGATCCGGCAGATAATAAACCGTGATCAGCGAATTGAAAAGGCGCAGATCAAAATCCCGGTTTTTGCCGGCTGTCTGATCGCAGGCTTCCTGCTGGGATGTCCGTATTCGGTGCTGTCCTTCGGCGAGTGGAAGGGCGGAATAAACAGCCTGCTTACTTACAACGATTTTGCCACCGACTGGCTGTATCCCTGGCTGCACACCAGCCGGCATTCACTGGGTTGGCCCGGATGGATATTATTTCTGGCATCCCTGTCAGCGCTGGTTATAAAGCCCGATAAAACCGGCCTGATCCTGGCGGCCGGCATCCTGCCGTATTTCCTGATCTACGGCTACAAGGCTTCGCCCTTTATGCGGCACATGGTGCTGATAGTCCCTCTGATAATACTGCTGATCATATATGCCATGGAAAAGGCCGGGAGATATTTAAGGCACCGCAGTTTTTCATTGATAGCCGGCGTACTGATCCTTTTGACCTCCGGCTATGCCTTGGCCAACAGCCTGGCCTGGGTAAAGGTGATGTCCGGCCAGGACCCCCGGGAGGAAGCGGCGGAATACATCAAGCAGGGCGTGCCGCTGGACTCGGTTATCGGTTTGGCCGGCCGGCTCTGGTTCTACACCCCGCCCCTGGAGGAGAACCAATACCACCTGCTGCGACTGGATTACGATCCGGCCAAGCTGGAATATTTTCATCCGCCCCTGATCATCATCAGCGAATACGAGTCCAAACAGTACGCCTTCTGCCGGGTGGCCCCCGAGGTGCGGGATGATTTTTTTAAAATGCTGAAAACAGATTACCGGGTGAGCCGGGTATTCAACCGGGTACCACAGTGCTGGGGAATAAAATTCGAGGGATACCCGCTGGCCGACTGGAATTATTTCTATCCCGAGATAACCATTTACGAAAGGTCCCTTTAAATGAAACTTTCCGTGATCATGCCGGTCTACAACGAAAAGGCCACCATCGAAAAGATCATCGCCCGGGTGCTGGCGGTGCCCATCGAAAAGGAGCTGGTGATCGTTGACGATTATTCCACCGACGGAACCAAAGAGATTCTGAAAACATACGAAGGCCGGCCGGGCATTAAGATATCATACCACCCATACAATCTGGGCAAGGGGGCCGGGATCCGGACCGGCATCCGGGAATGCACCGGCGATATCGTCATCATTCAGGACGCCGACCTGGAATACTCGCCGGAGGAATATCCCCGGCTGATCGAGCCCATCGTGCGGGGCGCGGCCGACGTGGTCTACGGCTCCAGATTCTACGGCACCCACCGGGTGTTCATGGTCTGGCATTATCTGGGCAATAAATTTCTGACCGCCCTGACCAACGTCCTTTACAATACCATGCTGACCGATATGGAGACCTGCTACAAGGTGTTCCGGGCGGAGGTGATCAAAAACCTTAATCTCAAATCATTCAGGTTTGATATCGAGCCGGAGATCACCGCCAAGATATTCAAGAATCGCAAGCTGAGGGTCTACGAGATGCCCATCACCTACGACGGACGGGACTACGGTGAGGGCAAGAAGATCCAATGGTACGACGCCCTGCCGGCCATCTGGACCCTGATCAAATATCGGTTTGTAAATTGATGGGCCGAAAGAAAAAAATATCGGTTCAAAACGAAACTACGGCCGAAGGCGGTTTTGATTTTTCGGGATGGGCGGCAAAGCATTCCCGGTGGCTGCTGATCTCCGCTATGGCGCTGTTCATCTTGATCTCCATGCTGATGTTCGATCCCAAACCATTCGTGGGCGGCGATAATGCGGCCTATGTGTCGTTAGCAAAATCCCTGGCACAGGGGAAGGGACTAACTGAGATATGGACCCCGGAAGGGAAAGCCCACACCCAGTATCCCTTTGGATTCCCGCTGTTGCTGTCGCCGATATCATTGCTCAAACTGCCCTATGCTTGGTACAAGCTGATCCCCTGGCTATCGGGCCTTTTGTCCCTGTTGGCTTTCTGGCTTCTGATAAAGGACGACAAGAAAGTTCTTTACATAGCGCCGGTCTTTCTGCTGGCCCTCAATCCCTATTTTCTGGAATACACCCACTGGGTGCTGTCCGAACTGCCATTTACTTTTTTTATTCTGCTGACATTTCTGACCTTGAAAAAATGGGAAAAGAGCGGAGAGCATCTTTGGCTGGCTGGCGTCATTCTGTCCGCAGTCTTCGCTAATTACCTGCGCAGCACCGGGGTCGCCTTGTATCTGGGAATATTTGCATATTTGCTTTTCAAGAGGAAGTTCAAAGCGTCAATAATCTTTATAACCGGATGCATCGCGCTGACCCTGCCCTGGGCCCTGCGCAACAGCCATTACGGGACATCGGGCGGGTATCTGGAACAGTTCCTGATGCGGGACCCGTACCAGCCGGAGCTGGGCTTTCTGGGTGCCGGAGGATTGTTTCGGAGATTTTTTGCCAATATAGAAATATATTTCACCAATGTCCTGCCCCGGATGCTGTTCCCGGCGGCCGATAGCTGGGGGCTGTCCGGCGGCCTGGTGATAATAATGCTGCTTACGGTAATCCCGGCCATAGCGGCCCTGATCGTCAGGATCATCAAAAACCCCAAAGGCTACGATTGGTTCGTTCTTATATATCTGGGGATGTCCCTGTTGTGGCCGGAGGCCTGGTCAGATATACGTTTTTTACTGCCGTTGCTGCCGTTTCTGCTGTTATACCTGGTGCAGGCCTATCAATATGTTATTTCTTTCATGTTCAAAAGAAAGGCACTTTGGCCGGCAGTGATAATGCTACTTGTTATGGCTGCCGCAAATGTCTCGGCCAACTGGAACAGGATCGACAGTAATCTGCAGGCAAGAAAATATTACTCCCAGGATAAATATTCCGGTTACGATCCGGCCTGGCGCAGTTTCTTTACGGCGGCGGAATGGATCAAAAACAATACTCCGGAGAACATCATCGTGGTGTCCCGCAAGCCGACCCTGTTCTACCTGAAAGCGGAAAGAAAGGCCTTCTGCTATCCTTTCACTGCCGATCAGGATTCTCTATTAAGAGCCATAGAGAGGGCCGACCTGGTAATGGTGGAGCCGGTCAGCGGGACGGGGCAAAGATTTTTGATTCCGGCGGTTCAGCCGCTATTGGATAAGAAATATAAAATAAT
>JAHJLF010000016.1 GCA_018821925.1 Candidatus Edwardsbacteria bacterium | reverse complement strand
TTATAACGGCCCGGCGTTTTATGCTCGTTGACCAAAGTCTTCACCAGCTGTCCGGTGATGTTGTAGATCTTCAGGCTGACCGGGCTGGACCCGCTGCCGCCGATCTGGTAGCTGATGCTGGTGCCGGAACGGCCGAAGGGATTGGGGGCGTTCTGGGACAGAAAGACGTTCAAGGCGTCGATCCCGGGCCGGCCGGCCACGCCCGAGACCTCCGGGGTCATAATAAAGGTGGCAATGGCCCCGCTGCTGGGAGTGGTGGGCCCGGAACAGGTGAGGGTCCAAATATCTCCGGTGTGTGGTCGCAGGTCCCACAGGGTGGAGATATTGCGCAGTGTTGCTCCGTTGCGGCGGTTGAAATAGATGATGACCCCGGCGATATACATGCCGAAACGCGAGGTGCTGATGCTGTCAACATAGCCGGCGCAGGTGGTGGCGGTGGGGTTGAAGCACCAGGAGGACTTGATCATGTTGGCTTTGGTGACGCCGGTCTCCAGGGGAACCTCCACATTGTTGGTGATATCCCACACCGTGGCGCACAGGATGCTGCCGGCTGGATTGGTGCCCACCATGCCGCTGCTGTCCCGCCAGCGGATCTCGTAGTCGCTCCCCCGCCACTGCCAGGCGTTGATGCTGGCGGTAAAGTTGCTGTTCAGAGAACCGTAGGCCTGGGCGAAGATACTGTCGGCCGGGTAGACCCCGGTGACCGATACCGTATCGACCACGGCTTCGGTTGGCAGATAGTGCAGGAAGGGCTGGAAGACGATCCCGCCGAAAGGCAACTGGTCGTACGGCGCTCCGTTGTAGCTGGGTGCGGGTTCAGCGCCATAAAAGCTGTAGGATGGTGTCAGACTCAGCGAATCCATTAAAGAATCAACGGAGCTATAAAGCCGTCCCTGGTAAACGGGATAATTGTAACCGCCGCTGGAATACTTGCCCATCTCGCCCCAGTACAGTTTGAAGCTGTCGTCCGGCACGGCCTTGGGATCGGCCGCGAAGAGGTTCTGAAAATAATCCAGTGCTCCGCCATAGCGGACATCCGAGCCGCCATCTACCCGGATAACAATATTGGGCGGAACATATCCCCCCGGGGTTGCGGCCGGGGTCACCGCCTGGGCATACAACACCGGGTCGCTGGACATGGTGGTGGGGGATTTGTGGGTGAAATAAACATTGGGCTGGTAATCGTAGGCCGAGATCCCGTAATAATAACAATGCCCGTTGGTCAGGCCGTTATCAACCAGGCCGTAGATAAGCCCCCGGTCGGTGCCGATGGTATCGTAGATCGGAAGATAATAAGTGGTGTCGGGCGTCACATAGGGATACAGGTCGATATCCAGGACTATCTGATACCCGTCGACCTTGTCGTAAAAATAGCCGTGGGCTCCGCTGCTTCCGGTATGAAGGGTGCCCACCGGAACCCTTTTAGCCGGATCGTTCAGGTCGGCCAGGTTGTCGGCCCGGTAGAGCAGGTATCCCTGGAAATCATACGGGGTATACATGGCTTGTTCGCTGTATTTGGCATTCAAAGTATCGGTTCCGCCCACCGGATTGGCAGCCCCCCGGGGTATCTTGGCGGAGGTGGCGGCTCCGGTCCTGATCTCGAAGGAATCCACCAGCGCCTGGCCGGCCGGAGGCAGATGAACCCAGGAACCGGCAAAATAGGTATACCACTTATTTATGGAATCCAAATTTTCCCAGTAGGGATCGGGCGTGTTCTCGATGGCCTTGTTCCAGCTTAAATAGACTTTGCCGTCCCCGGCGGTGGCGGTCAAGGCAAATGAGGGAGAGGACGGCGCATCGGCCAGGACGAAACCGTTATCGTAAATGGTCTGGGCCACATCCGAAGCCAGCTTGAGAGACAAAGTGTCCAATGCCCCGATGATGCCGATACAGGTGGTCATTATGGAATCGGGCTTTAAAACGAACGGCCCGCTGGACATTAGAAAACGCTTGTCGGCCGCCACATCGGCGCCCCATTCATCGTAGGCGTCGGGGATCAGATCCCAGTAGTTGATGCCGGACATCATAAGGTAGCGCTCCTCGTCGGTCTTGGGATCCATATCAATGGTGTATATCTTGAAGGCGGTCAGCCCCAGCGGATCTCCGGGGGCGATGGCGTGGGGGAACTGATTATCTATCACATGCACGGTATCCCCGGTGTTGTTGATGGGGCTCTCGAAATAGCGGAAGCCCACCACCCCGGTCTTGTCCCAGCCCGGTTCATTGGTAGTTTGGAACTGGATGGCCAGATTGCGGGTATAGTCAAAGATTGTCCGGTCGTTGGCGTTGGGGGCGGCCTCGTCGCCGATGTCGCTGTCAACACAGGGGCCGACATAGGCGTTGTCCAATATCTGGCCGGTGAGGTTCCGGAGCTTGAAATAAAAGAAGACGATGTCATTATTGTCGGCATAGTTCCAGGCGTAGGAGAACTGCTCCACCACCACATGCAGGACACTATCGCCGCTGGTGGTGAACTGGGGATTCTCATCGCTGTACTTGCAATAACTGTCCTGGCGGGATTTGATGACTTTTTTCCCGTCATCCAAGACCGGCCAGTCGTAGTAGTCGGTGGGATTGGTGGAGAGGTAGACCCGGGCCAGCGGATCGGTCAGATAATTTTGGTAGCTGTCATCCAGACTGACCGGGCCGAACTCATAACTTCCGCTGGCGGGATTGTAACCGTTGGCCACAATTTTTGTTCCGGAACTATTCTGGGCCCCCACCCACAGCCCGGCGCCGTAAATATAGCCATGGCCCGGGTTGCGCCAGAAACCGCCGCTGCCGGTCTGGGGATTTACCATCGGGCCGTAGTTGGTGGTGTAGATGGTCCAGGCATTGGCGTTCAATGTTTTTTGCGACATCAATTTTGCTGCCGGGGGAGTTTTGCCAGGCGCGGTGGCGGCCAGGGCCAGGGTGGCGGTCAAGGCCAGGGAAGAAATTGCGACTAACCAACGAAATGTTTTCATGGCGTCCTTCGTTAATAATGGTGGTATGGTTGATCAAAATGCTATTTGATTGATATTAAACCTCCGGGGTATATTTGTCAAGAACTATTTTTATTATTTCTCAACCGGCTATGCCGGTTTGACAAAGATTCCAATATTCCGTATAATCAACGCATGCCAAATTTACTTTACGCCGATGCCAAGGGCCGGATCTTCGACTCCGCCCATCACCAGGCCCTGGGCCTGTCCGGCGGGGACTTTGTCCCCATCCCGGCAAGCGAGATGGTGCCCCTGCCGGAGGGCAGTGAGCTGTTCGTGATAAAAAAAGGGATTATCGTGGCTCAAAAGGAAGGAAGCCCGGTCTACCTGGAAAAGTTCGGTACTAAAAAGATCTACCCGGTGGCGGCCTTCATGCCGGCCGGCTATACCAGAACGCTTATGCCGGCCTATGTGGAGAGGTCATCCGATCCGCTGCTGCCGCTGTGGTCCTACACCGCGGTGGCCTGGCATAAAGGGAAGATCTGCGGAGCGGCAAAATTGGTGGCCAAGAATCCCAAGGCCGATCCCGAACTGCACAGCCCGGAACAGGATAAGAGGCTGATCAAATTAGTCGAGCAACGATTGAAACTGGAGCCGGACAACCGGCTGTTAAGACAGTTAGCCCGTTGTGCCCTGGAGTATCACTGCTTTGCCGGAAAAAACACTTTTTACCGCCGCTGGGAACTGCCCCTGCCCACCTCGCCTACCTGCAATGCCCGGTGCCTGGGCTGTCTGTCCTGGCAGCCGGCCGGGAAGGATGGCTGCTGCGCCTCGCAGGACCGCCTGTCATTCGTGCCCAGCCCGCAGGAGATCGCCGCCATAGCCATTCCTCATCTGCAAAATGCGCCGTCGCCCATAGCCAGCTTCGGCCAGGGCTGCGAGGGCGAGCCCCTGCTGCAGGCGGAGACCATCGGAAAGGCCATCAAACTTATCCGGAAGCAGACGGATAAGGGGACCATCAACCTGAACACCAACGGCTACAGCCCGCAGAAGATAAGGGCCCTGGCCGATGCCGGGCTGGATTCGGTGCGGATTAGCCTGAACTCCTCCTTTAAAAAATGCTACGACGCCTACTACCGTCCGGTCAACTATGGATATTCCGATGTGCTGAGGAGCATCCAGGCCGCCAAGGACAACGGACTGTTCGTCAGCATCAACCTGCTGGTATTTCCGGGTTATACCGATAGGGAGCGGGAGGCCGAGGGGCTGGTAAAACTGTTCGCCCAGTATAAGGTGGATATGGTCCAGATGAGGAATCTGTCCATAGATCCCTGGTGGTATATAAGAACCATTCCCCGGCCCAAGGGCCGGGCCATCGGGATCGCGGAGCTGATCAAATTATTCAGGAAGGAACTGCCCAAAACGAAGATAGATTATTTCAATCCTTATTTGGGATAAAGCAAAAGAGGCATGGGTAACCATGCCTCTTTTTAGACCACCCCTTTAATCCCCTCCTTGATCAAGGAGGGGACGGAGGGGTGGTGCTATTTACACGATTTCTTGTGGCGGAACAGCGACAGCCCGCCGAAGCCGCTGATGATCGCGATGTAGAACCCGAAATCGTACAGCCAGCCGTTGTTGAAGACCTCGTACAGATGGATGTGCTTTTTGAATATGCTGATGATCAGCGAAAAGGGGGCCACCCAGCCGTGCCAGATGCCCCAGAAAAATCCGGCCGGTCTCTGGGCGGTATTGGCGCCGTCGCCGGGGATGCAGCCGGCCAGGGTGGCCAGGGCGATGAACAGGATAACGGCGAACAAGGCGTTGCGGTGTTTCATTTTTCCTCCATGTAATGGTTGTTCATATTCATTGTTGGGGCAATTCATGAATTGCCCTTACGGTTATGACCTAACACTTCGAAAGATTTACAAATGGTCAACCTCAGTGCAGGCACCCTGCCCACTTTCGTTTGCAGCAATATATTTAGAGGTTGGATCAATAAAGGGTTATCTCTATTGAGGAGACATCCAGGATCAGCCGGCCTCCCTTGGTCACCAGGAAGAAGGGGCCGTCCAGGGAAATTCCGGTGGCTTTTTCAAATTCCCGGTTTACTACTTTTCCGTTCGGAATGTCGAGCAGCAGCCATTCGGTCTGCCGGCGGCCCGCTCCGGGCCCGGCATCCATCCTCATGACGGTGGCCCAGCGCAGGCTGGCCGAGATCTCGGCCAGGCCCAGCACATAACCGGGGTCGCTATAGATCACCACATTCTTTTTCCCCGGCAGGTTGGCCAGTATCCGGCCCTCGTTTTTTGGGTCCACCCGGATATTTTTGGCCCCGGCATATCCGGGGCGGCTGTCGTCCGCTACGTAAATGCTGCCGAAGAAAACCTCCGAGATGCAGGCGTCGTTCCATTTGGTGCCCCGGTACACTTCGGCTATGTCCAGACGCAGGATCAGGCAGGACGGGTCCGGCGTCAGGCTGTCGATCGGGCGGGAGCCTGCCTGGACCTTGTGCAGGAGATCCTCCAGGTCTTGGTAGGCTGCCGGAAAGGGAAAACTCTGCAGGCCGAAGGTATCCTTCAGGTCAAAATAAAAATCGCCGGGGTATTTTAGGGCCCGGAAGCACCGGGCGATCTCGGTCACATAGCCCGGCGGGCTGACCCCGGCATAGCAGGAAAGCTTGATCCGCTTGGGCCGGTTGTTCTTCAGGTAAAGGTCCCGGCTTTTGCCGTAGCCGGAAAAAATATTGAAGGTCCGGCAGTCCCGCGGGATCGCTATCCACACCGTTTGGCCGGTGCCATCCCCCGGGTCGCCCTCGGCCCAGGTGGTGGAGAAGTCCCAGTCGACCAGGTTTGCCGTCGAGTACTTTTGGCTGGCCTCCGTCACCTCCCAGCCCTCGCTGGCGCCCAGCTGGGAGCTGGCGTTATGATATTGGCCTTCCGATCCGCTCAGGACGATCTCCACCCAGTCCTGGGCCAAAGCCGTTGCGGCCGTCAGGGACAGGAGGGCCAGGAACAATCTAAAGATCATTCGTCCTCCAACAGAAAGATTTTTCGCAGTTTGTCGACGGTCTCTTTGGCCGCCAGCGATCCCGGCCGGTCTTTCCGGATTTTGGAAACGATCTTCCGGGCCCCATTCTTCTCCAGCCGGCCGTAAAACTGCTCGACCAGGGCATCCCGGTAGTTCTGGTTTCCCTTCAGTCCGGTCAGTTGGCCGATCCGCTCCTTTTTGCCGGCCGGGCAGATGCTGTCCAGCTCGATGCCCCACTGTCTCCAGGCGATGTTTTCTGCCAGCTGTTTGATCCGGCTTAAGGGAAAGCCGGGGCCGACTTTTGGGGCGTTGCCGGCCGGTTCGGTCGGGGAGGCCAGGCCGGTGGCTGGATCAATGACAAACCAGGTATGATATTTTTGGTATGAAGCCGTATCCACCCGTTTCCACTTGAGATTCTGCTGCCAGCCGCTGACGGGCTCCAGGTTAAACCGCACCGAATCTCCCTCATAAAAGGCCCGGCAGTTCCAGGCGGATCTGGCCAGCGGCAGGGGGCCGAAGTCGTAAAGCCTTTTCAAGGCGCCGTCAGCGATATCCATCTGGTAGAGCGAGACATTCTTGTAGAGGACCTTGGGGCGGCCGCCGTCGGGAAAGGCCGCCAGGCCCTTGGCCGGGCGGTGCACCTGGACGAAGGCGAAGAACAGCACCCGTTTGCCGGCGGCATCGGCCGCCGCCGGGCCAGCCAACTCCAGGGTCAGGTGGGGCTCGCCGTAGAGGCCCAGCAGGGAGAGGGCTGCCAGCAGGAAAATGGAATTCATCTTCGGCTCCTATGTTGGATGGCTGGGTACGGACCTAACCCCTGCCCACTTTCGTTTGCAGCAATAAGTTGCTTAACTCAGTGCAGGCTCTTCCCCGTGAGGGAAGGGGTGCGTTCTTCCCCCTCCTTACGGGAGGGGGAAAGAGGGGGCGGTCAGGTCCTTGGCCATTATCACGCTGCGGTAGTTGGTGCAGTCCCACTGCACATGGTCGACCACCTTAAATCCCCAGCGTTGGTAAATATCTATCAGATGCTTGGCCGTCCCGGCGGTGTCCAGGGCCAGGGTTTTGACGTTATTCTTCCGGCAATGGTCCTCGACCGTCTGGTACAGCCTTTTGCCCAGGCCGGAGCCCTGCAGGTCGGGGTCCACTGCATACTGGCCGAAGTGGCTGACGCCCTCCTGGCGATAGAGGGGAGCCTCGGCCTCCTGATACGGCCCGTAAAGGGTGATGGTGCCGACGATGGCGTTTTCCTTTACGGCCAAAAATGAAGCGCCGATGGTGAGGCGTTTTTCAGTGGTCTTATCATCCTGGTGCGAGGCCAGGTAGCGCATGCCCTGCGCGGCCATGCCGGCGTAGGCCCGGTGCAGGAGCGCGGTGATCTCCGGTATGGGATCGGCGGGCTGGTATGGGCGGATGAGGATATTTTCTTTCATTGAAATGTTAGACTGGCCCAAGTCTTTCTGCTGTTTTTGGTGGTTTCATATATATTGTTCCAGTTGGCCATTTATATAACTTTGGCAATATACATATTTTTATAATGTTTCGTTAAGCTCAAGATATTTTTTTTCAGCAGGTGTAATGATTTCATCATTCATGCAATTCATTATATCTTCATGTGTAGAATAATAGAATGTATTTAATATCGACTTATGATTTTTTCTTAAATTACTGATAGTTGTGGGTTCCCTTTCGGAATTATTTAAAAATAATGGCTTTATTGGTATTGCAATATTTTTAACAATTTCTGGTAGTTCTTCTAAAACAATTTTTGCATCAGTAAGGTCAACTATTACAAATTTAGACAAGTGTGCAAGTGTTGAAACGGTTTCAATAAAATTTCGTGATTTGGGTTTTTCAAAATCAAACAGCACGGGAATATATCGATATTTTCTCAATTCTTTTCGTAATAATTCCAATATCACTTTTCGCTCTTTCGTAAACCTACCTAGAATAAGAACAACTTTAGATGTTATTGTGTCGATGGCATCCCTTATTTCTTTGTTTTCAAGAATTAAATAAATAAATTGTGCAACTTTAAGGTTGTCTATGGTTATTATATTTTCTTTTTCTTTTGTAATTATAAGATTGCTTTGATTTGTTTTAGCATCTGTCTTTACATTCCATGCAGAAACACCAAATACTTTACAACCAGTAAGGTTAGCACCTTTAATATTTGTTTCAATTAATCGTGCTTCTTTAAGGTTTGCATTACAAAGGTTGGCGCCGGTTAAATTTACATCTTTTAAATTTGCTCCATGTAGATTGGCATTTTCTAATATTGCTTTTTCCATATTTGCTTGCCATAAGTCAGCTTGCCATAGATTTGCGTATGATAGATTTGTTTTAGTTAAATTGGCTTCCCATAAAATAGTACTACAAAGGTCTGCGTTATCTAAAACCGCATTGCTCAAATTCGCATTACTTAAATTTGCATTATTAAATACGGCACTATCTAATCTTGCATTTTCAAAATTTGCATAGTTTAATTTTGCTTCACTTAAATCCGAAGAAGTTAAATAAGAACAACTAAAATCTGCTTCTGATAAATTTGCGCCCACGAAGCAGGTGTCGAGAAAAATTGCATTACTAAAGTCATAGCCAGATAGATTTTTACCTTTAAAATTATAATCTGATAAGTCAATAGCTAGGTCATCTAGTTCAAAAGAAGAATATTCAGTTATTTCTACAGAAGCAATCTTTTTGTCATGTCGTTTTTTCCAAGCATTCCATGAAATTGCTCCCTTATTAATCTTTCGAATCAATTCTCTCTTATCCAAGTGAATTCTCCTTAAGATATATTTATCACATCCATCCCCATAAACGGCCGTAAAACCTCCGGCACGGTAATGCTCCCGTCGGCGTTCTGGTAATTCTCCATCACCGCTATCAGCGTCCTGGGCAGGGCCAGGCCAGAGCCGTTCAGGGTATGCACAAATTCGGTTTTGGCTTTGGGCTCCCTGCGGAACTTTATATTGGCCCGCCGGGCCTGGAAATCCCCGAAGTTGGAGCAGGAGCTCACCTCCAGCCACTCGTTGCAGCCCGGGGCCCACACCTCCACATCGTAGGTCTTCACCGAGGAGAAGGTCAGATCGGCGGTGCACAGCTGGACTATCCGGTAGCGCAGGCCCAGCATCTCCGGGATGACGCAGGCGTCGGCCAGCAGTTTCTGCAGTTCCTCATTTGAATTCTCCGGCAAAGAAAACTTGACCAGCTCCACCTTGTCGAACTGGTGCCCCCGTTTGATGCCCCGGACATCCTTGCCGGCCGACATTTTCTCCCGCCGGAAGCAGGGGGTGTAGGCCACGTGATAGAGGGGCAGCTGGCTGCCGTCCAATATCTCGCCCCGATACATGTTGGTCACCGGCACCTCGGCGGTGGGGATCAGCCAGAAATCCTCCTCGGCGTCGTGATACAGGTTGTCGGCGAACTTGGGCAGCTGGCCGGTGCCGATCAGGCAGTGGTGATTGACGATATAGGGCGGAAGGATCTCGCCGTAGCCGTGCTTTCTGGTGTGGACGTCCAGCATCAGGGCGATGAGGGCCCTTTGCAGGCGGGCGCCGGCCCCTTTAAGCAGATAGAAGCGGGTGCCGGACATCTTGACCCCGCGCTCAAAATCTATGATGTCCAGCTTCTCGCCCAGCTCCCAGTGGGGCTTGGGAGCAAAGTCGAACTTCTTCTCATCGCCGACAGTTTTTTCCACCACGTTGTCCTTTTCGCTTTGGCCCAGCGGGACAGTGGGGTCGGGCAGATTGGGCAGGGCCAGGGTGATCTCGGTCAGCTTCTCTTCGACTAGGCGCAACTCGTCGTCCAGGGCTTTTATCTGGTCGCCCACCTGGCGCATCTCCAGAACTTTTTTATCGGCTTCGGGCGATTTTTCCTTCTTTAACTTGGCGATCTCATCGGAGACGCTGTTGCGCTGGGCCTTTAAGACCTCCACCTCCTGGACCATGGCCCGGCGCTTGGTATCCAGCTCCAGGAACGGCCCCAGGTCGGCTTTTTCGCCCTTCTTGGCCAGGCCCTCTTTTACCAGTTCGATATTCTCGCGGATGAATTTAAGATCCAGCATGATTGGTTCCTTTAAATTTTTGACAGGATTTTTTACGTTATCACGGAGTGCTTGCCTGACGTTGGCCGAGTGGCCGGTGGTTTCGATACACTTTTTATGCTACTCAACCACCGGCTGTATCGAGGCCAGGCAGGCAAGCAACCGTGGTTGGTTTCTCCCTATTATAACATAACCGGAAAGATCGGAAGGATCATTTTTTCAGCCGGTCGATGGCGCCCACTATCTGCTGGGCCACGAAGATCAGCAGGTCCTTCTCGGCCTCGCTGAACGATATCTCCTCGGTGTAACTCTTGATGACCATGATGCCGATGGTCTGGTCGGCCTTCTTCAGGGGGATGCCCAGCCAGTTGACGAAGGGGGAGGTCATCTCATCCATCTCTCCGGCCCGCATTTTCTCGGCAATGGTCTCCGAAGTGGCAAACAGCACCTGGCCGCTTTTGATCACATACTCGAACAGCCCCTTGCCTAATTTGGCCGGGGGCGGCGTGGCGCTGAACTCGTCGATGTGATAGGGGAATTCCAGGATCTGGCTGTCTTCGTCGTACAGGGCCACCAGGAAATTACGGGCGTAGATCAGCCCGCCCAGGATGCTGTGCATGTCGGAGAACAGCTGGGCCGGGCTGGGGGCGGCGGCGGCCTTCTGGGAGATCTTGTACAGGGCCGACTGTAGGGCCTGGGCCTGCTTTTTGATGGTCATCTCCTCGCTGGTGGTGATGATGGCAATAGGCTCTCCGGAGGAATTCTTGACCACATCCGACATCAGGTGCACCGGGAAGATCGATCCATCCTGGCGGATGTTCAGGCCCTCCCGGCTGAGGCGCTTGATCTTTCTGGCCTGCTCCCTGGTCATAGGATTCCAGATGCCGTTGGGCGCGAAGATCCGCACCTCCTGTCCGATCAGCTCATTAACCTGATAGCCGTGCATCTGGGCCTCGGCCGGGTTGGAATACAGGATATGGCCCTCGATGTCCGAGATGGTCACGCCCAGAGGCATGGTGTCCACCAGTTGTTCCAGGGCCCGCAGTTTCTGCCGGGTGCGGCCGTGCTCCAGGTCCTGCACCTCGGACTCTGACAGGTGAATGCGCAGGGCGTGCAGTTCATTGATAAGCTGTTCTTTTGATTTTTCCTGGTCTTCCATGACACTATCCCCTAAATAAAATGATTACAAGACTGTTTTATAGCCTGCCGGCCGATCTCAGCACCAATAGGGCATCGGCGGTGATATACGGATTACTTTTGGTCCTGCTGGTCCCACCCCAGTCGACGGGGGTTGTCCCGTTGGCCTCCTTCCCGGAGACCCGGTAATATTTGACCTCCGCCGGCCAGCCGCCATCCGGCAGACGCTTTGACTCCAGCAGGTCCAGGGCCGGGCGGCAGCGGGGATCCATGATGAACCCGGCCTCGGCCATGGCCTTCAGCCCGGCCAGGATGTTATAGTGCCAATAGGCCGGGTAGGCCAGCCGGATGAATCCGGGATCCATCACCGTGTCGTCCTTTTTGCGCAGGAACATTTTCCGGGACAAAAACACCTGGGCGGCCTTTTCCACGGCCCGGCGGGAGGTTTTACAGTCGGTGATCCTGGCGTGCAGGGCCAGGGCCCGGAAGGGTGGCAGGGTCTCGTGAAAGGACGAAATGCGGGCCGAGGGTTTTTTGTCGCAGTTCCATCCGCCATCGGGCCACTGCCATTTTAGAAGGTTGGATATCAGCTGTTCCACCCGCTGATCCGATATTCCCAGGGTCAGGGTGGAGAAGATGGCGTTGCCCTCCTGGGAGCCGCAGTGCCGGGCCTTGTCCTTGATGATCTTGACGCTTTTCAGGTGGCGTTCCGACAACAGCCAGTCATACACCTGGTTCCTCAGGGGGATCAACTTCCGGCCCCCCGGAGGATGGCCCAGGTCGGCCAGCAGCAGCAGCGCCCAGTGGGCTCCCCGCCATTTGTGATAGGGATGGTGGGGGATGGCGCCGTCCGTTTGCTGTTCCGCCAGCAGGGCTTCGAAAATGTTTTTCATATCTCAATATCCAATCCGATGGGGCAGTGGTCCGAGCCCATCACCTCCGGCAGAATGTAAGCGTTCCGGAGTTTATTCTTAAGATTATCGCTGGCGTAAAAATAATCTATCCGCCAGCCCACGTTGCGGTCCCTGGCACGGCTGATCACATCCCACCAGGTATAGCGGCCGGGCGACGGGTCGAACATCCGTAAAGTATCTATAAAACCCAGCTCCAAAAAATGGTCTATCCATTCCCGCTCCTGTGGCAAAAAGCCCGAGACCTTGGAGTTCTCCTTTGGCCGGGCCAGGTCTATCTCCTGGTGGGCGGTGTTGACATCCCCGCAGATGATTATCTTTTTGCCCTTTTTTATAAGCTTTTTCATCTCCAATAAAAAGGCTTGGTAGAAGTCAATCTTATATTTAAGTCTTTCCGGTGATGCTTTTCCATTGGGGAAATAGATGTTGAACAGGATGAATTTTCCGTAGTCGGCCTGGAGGATCCGGCCCTCGTCGTCGAATCTGGCTACCCCGAAGGTCTGCTTAACCGACAAGGGTTTCTTTTTAGAGAATAGGGCCACGCCACTGTATCCCGGCTTTTGGGCCGAGGCGAAGTGGACATGATATCCTGTAACGGTTTCCAGCTCGTTTACCACCTGCTCCGGCCTGGCCTTGGTCTCCTGCAGGCAGAGGATGTCGGGGCTGGCCTTTCCCACCCATTGGGCAAAGCCTTTTTTGAAGACGGCCCGCAGGCCGTTGACGTTCCAGGAGAGTAATGTTGTTCTCATAATTATTTTGGGTTTAATTGGACACGGATTTTCGCGGATTATACAGATCTAATTCAGATGTTCCGGTTTAGTTCACCATCACCGAGGTTTCCGGGTCCAGGGGGATAGGGTCACCAGCCCTCGGGTAATCATTTTAAATATATCATTAAACCACCCCATCTGCAATAATAAAATAAGGGGCTTGACTTTTAAGGGGGGTTGATATATGATGGACACATATCAAGATATATTGATATGATAACCCCACCCCTTCCCCTCCCCGCTGCGGAGAGGGGAAATTAAGGAAGATATGAAACAGACCGTAAAAACTTTCAAGGCCCTGGGCGACCCGACAAGATTGAGTATCCTCAAACTGCTGGAGGGCGGGGAATTGTGCGTCTGCCAGCTGATGGAGGCTCTTAAGATGGGCCAGTCCCGCATCTCCCGGCACCTGTCGATCCTCAAGGAGGCCGGGCTGATTGACGACCGCCGCCAGGGCAAGTGGGTTCATTATCGTCTGCATAAAAGCAAGGACAGCAGAAAATTCTTATCGTTGCTCAACGAACTGGTCAGTATTTGCAAATGGTGAGCAAATAAAATCAGAGGGGTTGTTTTATGAATCAGTCAATCTCCCGCAAGTTGGGTTTTTTGGACCGCTACCTGACAGCCTGGATCTTCGCTGCTATGGCTCTGGGCGTGTTCATCGGCTGGCTTTGGCCGGGAGCGGTGCATTCTTTCAATCTTAAATTCAGTGTGGGCACCACCAACATCCCCATCGCCATCGGCCTGATACTGATGATGTACCCGCCTCTGGCCAAGGTCAAATACGAGGAGTTGGGCGACGTCTTCAAAAACTGGAAGGTGCTGGGGCTGTCCCTGCTCCAGAACTGGGTGGTGGGTCCGATACTGATGTTCTTTCTGGCCATCATCTTTCTGCCGGCCTATCCCGAATACATGGTGGGGCTGATAATGATCGGCCTGGCCCGCTGCATTGCCATGGTGATAGTCTGGAACGACCTGGCTCAGGGCGATACCGAATATGCCGCCGGACTGGTGGCCTTCAACAGCATCTTTCAGGTGCTGTTCTATTCGTTATTCGCCTGGATATTCATCACAAAGCTTCCACCGCTGTTCGGCCTGCAGGGTAGCGCGGTCGACATAACCATCGGGCAGATAGCCAAAAGCGTCTTCATCTATCTGGGCATTCCCTTCATAGCCAGCATCATCACCCGTTTCACGCTGATCAAGCTGAAAAACAAGGAATGGTATCACTCCAAATTCATTCCCAAAATAAGCCCCATCACGCTGATCGCCCTGCTGTTCACCATTGTCGTGATGTTCAGCCTTAAGGGCGAGTATATCGTCAGGATCCCGATGGATGTGGTGCGGATCGCCATTCCTCTGCTGATCTACTTTGTGGTGATGTTCTTAGTCAGCTTTTGGATGGGAAAAAAAGCCGGGGCCGGCTACGGCAAGTCCACCACCCTGGCATTCACTGCGGCCAGCAACAATTTCGAGCTGGCTATTGCGGTAGCGGTGGCGGTGTTCGGCATCAACTCCGGGGCGGCCTTCGCCGCTGTGATCGGCCCGCTGGTGGAGGTGCCGGTGATGATAGGGCTGGTGAACGTGGCGTTGTGGTTCAGGAAGAAATATTTCGCCTAACCGCAAAGACGCAAAGAAATGAAAAATTACTTCGATAAAAAAGGCCTGCTGATAGCGGGGCTGGCACACCTTTCCGGCAAGGAGGCGCTGGAGGAGGCACGGAACGGCGCGCTGTTCATAGATCTGCGGGCGCCGATCGAGACCGATTATAAGAAATTCGATGTGCCGGAAGTGCTTTACCTGCCTGATCCGGAGCTCAAATCCCGGCTGGGCGAGCTTCCAAAAGACAGGCCCTTGATCATAGCTGATTCGGTGGGCCTGCGCAGCAAGGCGGCGGTAAAATATCTAATGGATCAGGGTTTTCCCAACGCGGCCAATCTCAACGGCGGGATACTTGACTGGGAACGCGACGGCCTGCCGATTAAGATAGACCAAAGCAAACAGCTCTCGGGCTCCTGCACTTGCAGGTTGAAACCGCAGGGAAAAAAATAAAGGATCAATTATGACAAACTGTTCCTGTAACGCCGCGCAAAACGCTAAACAGGGTGAAGACAGTTGCTGTGACCCGGCCGGCAAAACCGGCATCAAATACAAATCGATCAGGATACTGGGGAAGGTCGATTCGCCGGCCGATGCCATCGAGCGGATAACGACGGAATGGGATCTTTCCGATCACCTGGGCCAGGCCCTTGTCCGGCTGGGATACCATCGCATGTCATATGCCGTCCGCCCTGGATTGTATGCGGCCGGCCGGCCGACAGCCGATTCCCCGGTGTTTGTTTCGGCGAATTACAAGCTGTCGTTCGACATTTTAAGACGCGTCCTTCACGGGCTCGACGGCTGGATTCTGGTTTTAGACACCAAGGGCGTAAACGTCTGGTGCGCGGCCGGCAAGGGCACTTTCGGGACCGCCGAGTTGATCCGCATGATCGAGGAAACGGGATTGGCGAAGGTGGTCGGCCACCGTGAGCTGATTGTGCCCCAGCTTGGCGCCCCCGGCATATCCGCCCATGCGGTGGAGAAAAAGACCGGTTTTTCCGTGACCTACGGTCCGGTCCGGGCCCGGGATATACCAACATTCATGAAGAACGGGCGAATGGCCGACCCCGGCATGCGCCGGGTCCGTTTCACATTGACCGACCGTTTAGTTGTGTCTCTGTTGGAACTGTCGCAAGCCTGGCTGAAGGGATTTTGGATATCTGTCATCATATGGCTATTGTTCTCGTTCGGTCCGGCCGGTTTCCAGTTGTCCTTGGGCTGGCAGCGGGCGGGATTTGTGATAGCAGGTCTGTGGACGGCTATCCTGGCCGGCACGGTGCTGACAGCCGCGCTGCTGCCGGTTCTTCCCGGCAGGATGTTCTCATTCAAGGGCGCGGTCGCCGGTCTGCTGTCGGGCGTGTTGCTTGTTGTTGTCTCGAATTATTTTCGCTGGTTTTCCGTGTACCCCTTCCCGGCGTTATCGTTGATACTTTTAATGTCGGCTATTTCGGCCTATTTGGCTATGAACTTTACCGGCGCGTCAACCTTTACTTCGCTATCGGGAGTCAAGAAAGAAATTAAGCATTCGATGCCCTGGATCATCGGCGCGATAGCTTTGTCGGCGGGATTGCAAATGCTATGCCTGTTTCGGATAATATAAGGAGACCATAATGCTGCGATATCTTGAGAACGTCGTAACGCTGGAATACAACCCGGAACGCTGTAAAGGCTGCGGACGTTGCGTCCAGGTCTGTCCACATGCAGTGTTCCGCATGGACGAGCAGAAGGCAGTAATGATCGATAGTAATGCCTGCATCGAATGCGGGGCCTGCCGCCGCAATTGCCCTTACGGCGCAATTCAGGTGCAGCCGGGAGTGGGCTGCGCCCAGGCTGTGCTCAATTCCAAGCGAAAAAACTCATCGTCCTGCTGTTCCTCCGGCGACTGTAGTTGCGATTAAAATTACCGCTCCTGCCGGAATGGGAAATAAGTCTTGCACTAAGAAGGAAAACAATGCTTTGCTAACGAAGTGAATAGGTCAATTATAATGTCACATAATCATGATCACCATCATCACCGCCAGGCCGGGCAGAAGGGCCTGTTCATCACCCTGATCCTAACAGGCCTGGTGATGCTGGCGGAATTCCTGGGCGGATGGCTGTCCGGCAGTCTGGCCCTGCTCTCCGATGCCGGGCACATGTTAACCGACGTGCTGGCCATTGCGTTAAGCCTGTTGGCTATGCGCTTTGCCCTGCAGCCGGCCACCGAGAAAAAGACCTACGGCTTCTTCCGCCTGGAGATACTGGCGGCCCTGATAAACGGCATTACCCTGATCCTGCTGTCGGGATACATCTTCTACGAAGCCTGGCAGCGTTTCAGTTCGCCGATCGAGATTAAGAGCGGGTTGATGATCATTGTTGCCGTTATCGGCCTGCTGGCCAATCTGGCGGGATTTTTCATACTCAAGTCCTCCAGCAAACACAGCCTTAACGTGCGCGGGGCTTTTCTTCACATAATCGGCGACCTGCTTTCTTCGGTGGCAGTGGTGATAGGCGGGCTTTTAATAAGGTTCACGGGCTTTTATCTTATCGACCCGATACTCAGCATTATCATCGGGCTGGTGATCTTAAAAGGCGCCTACGGCCTGGTAAAGGAATCGGTGGATATCCTTCTGGAGGCGGCCCCGGCGGGGATTGAGAGCCGGGAAATTGAAAAGGTCCTGGCCGGGATCAAAGGGGTTAAAGCCCTGCACCACCTGCATGTTTGGAGCCTGTCCTCCGGGATCCACGCCTTAAGCGCCCATGTGCAGATAGACGACCAGATGACCAGCCAGAGCGATGCCCTTTTAAAAGAGATCCAGGAACTGCTGGAACATAAGTTCGGAATTCTGCACACCACCATCCAGTTCGAATGCACCGAGTGCAACGGGGTGAACTGCCATATAACGGAAACGCAGAACAGATGCGGTCAATAATAAAGACAAGGAAGATAATATGAAGATCCAGATACTGGGCAGCGGATGCCCCAAGTGCAAAACGCTAAATGCCAACGCCGAGAAGGCTGTTCAAGAACTGGGCATAGCCGCCGAGATAGTAAAAGTAACCGACATCAAGGAGATCATGGCATTCGGGGTGATGCTGACACCGGCCCTGGCCATAGACGGAGTGGTAAAATCCACCGGACACCTGCTATCGCCGGAGCAGATAAAGAAGCTGATATCCGATTAATAAAGATGGAACGGATTTTTACGGATTCAAACGGATATATTTAATTTTCAAAGAGGAAACAATGAAGAGAATTCTTATCGGTATGTTATCGATACCCCTGTTCTGCTTTGCAGTAAGCCCATTATGGGCTATGGGAGCTAAACCGGCACCCCAAACCAAGGACACGCTTGCCGTGAAAACGCAGGCAAAAACCAGTGCCGTACCGGCCATCAATAAAACACCGGAGGCCAAAGCGGACAGCGCCAAACCAAAGACCGTCAAAATACCCAAGCTGGTGGATCTGGGCGCCAGTAAATGCATCCCCTGTAAAATGATGGCGCCGATCCTGGAGGAACTGGAAAAGGAATACAAGGGCAAGATGGATGTGGTATTCATCGATGTCTGGAAAAATCCGGATGAAGGAAGCAAATATAAAGTAAGAGTGATACCCACTCAGATATTTTACAGCCCGGAGGGCAAGGAACTGTTCCGGCACGAGGGCTTTTATTCCAAAGAGGATATCCTGGCCAAATGGAAAGAGCTGGGCTACCAGCTTAAGAAATAATGGAACAGCTCTTCATTAATTTATCCCACGCCGTTGAGGGCGCTCCGCTGATCGCCCTGGCGGCCTCGTTTTTATGGGGCATCCTCAGCATCATCCTCAGCCCCTGCCATCTGGCCAGCATCCCGCTGATCGTGGGCTTTGTGGATGAGCAGGGCCGGATCTCCACCAAGCGGGCATTCGCAATCTCCCTGCTGTTCGGGGTCGGAATATTACTTACCATCGGAGTCATCGGCGTAATCACCGCGGCCCTGGGACGGATGATGGGCGATATCGGCCGCTGGGGCAATTATTTTGTAGCGGTCATCTTCTTTTTGGTCGGTCTGCACCTGATCGGCCTGATCCCCATGCCCTGGGCCGGGGCTAATGCCTCGGGATACAAGCGGAAAGGTTTACTGGCTGCTTTTGTTCTGGGGTTGATATTCGGAATTGCCTTGGGGCCATGCACTTTTGCCTATATGGCCCCGATGCTGGCGGTCACCTTCCGCACGGCGTCCACCAATCCTCTTTACGGAGCAGGTCTTTTATTGGCTTATGGCATCGGGCACTGCTTGGTGCTGGTGCTGGCCGGGACTTTTACCGAGATCATCCAGCATTATCTGAATTGGACGGAAAAGTCAAAAGGTACGGCCATCGTCAAGATCGTCTGCGGCGTTTTGGTGATCCTGGGCGGGGTGTATATGATTATCACGGCAAGATAGGCAATATAATGAAAGAGCGCAATAAACTTTTAACCTTGATTGGTCTTTTCCTGGCCGCCTATTTTATTCCCTGGAGCAATCCCCGGATGCAGGCTTCCATTATGGAGGCTTTCTTAATGACACAGGACTACGCCCAGAAACACGTTATCCTGTGTTTGGTGCCGGCCTTTTTCATTGCCGGAGCCATCGCCAATTTCATCAGCCAGGGCTCGGTGATCCGCTATCTGGGCGCAGGTGCCAAAAAGATGGTCGCCTATACCGTGGCTTCGGTTTCGGGAACGATCCTGGCAGTTTGCTCTTGCACCGTGCTGCCGCTGTTCGCCGGCATCTATTCCAAGGGGGCGGGCATCGGGCCGGCCACGGCCTTTTTGTATTCCGGCCCGGCCATCAATGTGCTGGCCATTATTTTAACTGCAAGAATTCTAGGTCTGGAGATGGGCATCGCCCGGGCGGTGGGGGCCGTTGTGTTCTCGGTGATCATAGGTCTTTTGATGCATTTTATTTTCCGTAAAGAGGAGGCCCGGCGCCACGAGAACGGCGGTTTCGTTGAAACCGGTGAAACCCCTGCCGCCAGACCGCTTTGGCAGACAGTAATATATTTTGCCGTTATGGTTGGCATTTTGATATTTGCCAACTGGGCGCCGGGAGCGTCGGTTTCTTTCTGGACTGTCATCTTTCAGGTAAAATGGTATATAACCGGCGCGCTGTTGATCTCCTTGGCGTTCATTCTTTGGAAATGGTTTTCCCGCGACGAGCTGACGATGTGGAAGGACAGCACCTGGATTTTTGCCAAACAGATATTTCCGCTGCTTTTGGGCGGGGTGATGGTGGCCGGATTCCTGTTGGGACGGCCCGGCCAGCAGGCTCTTATCCCGAATGAATGGGTCGTCCGACTGGTGGGCGGCAACAGCCTGTTTGCCAACTTTTTCGCCTCCATCGCCGGAGCTTTTATGTATTTTGCCACTCTCACCGAAGTTCCCATTTTGCAGGGACTGATGGGGTCGGGCATGGGAAAAGGACCGGCATTGGCATTGCTTCTGGCCGGCCCGGCATTGAGCCTGCCTTCGATGCTGGTAATTCGCAGTATTATGGGGACTAAAAAAACCATGGTTTACATAATCCTGGTCGTCATCATGTCCACCATCACCGGCCTGATCTATGGCTGGTTGTTCTGAGGCAAGAGGTCAAACTAATATTTGGAGAGGCTTAAATGAAACACCTTCGGAACTATTCAAAAATGGCCGAAGCCGCCGGGTTGGCGGCAAAGGACCTGGGATCGGCGGAACAAAAGATGGAAACGGTCACCAATATTTTATGGGAGGGATTGAAAGAAAAGGGCCTGGCCTGGGTGGGGTTCTATAAGATCACCGACGATAAGAAGGAAATGCTGCTGGCCTGCCGCCAGCCCAAACCGGCCTGTTCTCCCATCGGACTGCACGGGGTTTGCGGCAAGGCCTGGAAGGAAAGAAAGGCCCAGGTGGTGGCCGACGTTCATGCTTTGGGCGGAGAACATATCGTCTGCGACCCCAACAACCTTTCCGAAGTGGTGGTGCCGGTATTGGAAAAGGACGGGGAGTGTCTCTATGTGCTGGACCTGGACAGCGGAGAGCTGGGTTCTTTCAGCGAGGAAGATGTGAAAGGGTTGGAAATGGTGCTTAAAGGTGCCGGTTTATAGAATGAAAAGATCCAAAGCCTTCCATATTCAATGGAGGGCTTTTTATATATGAAATAATTCACTTGATTTGCAACTCAACGTTTGTGATAATAATGGTAAATATAAGTCAAAGGGGTCTTGGTGAACAATAATAATATAGAGCGCTTGATAAAAGAGGGCAGAATCTATGCCTCAAAGAATGATTTTAATGGCGCTAAAAACAAATTTAGCCAAGTAGCAGAATTATTTGCCTTGGCAAAAGATTCAAAAAAACAAAATTGGGCGTTAGCTGCTGCCGCATATATGTCAATTTTAAACAAAGATATTGCAGAAGGACTGTCTTTATTTAACAAAGCTGCTAAATTGGGATATACGGATCTGGAGAAGTTGGATGATTTGTCGAATTTGAAATATAAAGGAAGAGGTTTAAAAGAATTAAATACTTTTCAGCATATATACAAGCTTGTTTATAATAATGCCAGTACAATAGGGATTGTTAAATACCAAAGCCAGAATATTGAACCTTGGCAGTGGATGAAATATTGTGACACAAGAAATCTGGTTCGTTTGAAAAAGAAACTACCACATTTCAAATCCACCAAGGAATTTGATTTCTTCAAAGAATGTCTTGCCTGGGTAAATAAATGTTTTGCTCACGATGCGGTTAATAAACCCAGCAATTCAAACCCCATTACAATACTTAAGGAGGCAGATGATAAAAGAGGGTTTACTTGTCAGGAATTTTCGATTCTCCTGGCTGCTGTCATGCAGGCACAGGGCTATCCGGCCAGGGTCATTGCTATTTTAAAAAATAATTACGGTTACGGAACAGGAAAGGGGCATTGGGTAATAGAAGTATGGAGCGATGATTTTGATAAATGGATATTATTGGATCCCCAGAACAATTGTTATTGGATGGCGGGGAAAGAGGTTTTAAATGCCTCTGAAATACGTGAATATGTTTTGAAAGGGAAAACGCAACAGGTAAATCCATATATTAATGGCCGGAAAGCTGTATCCCTAAAAAGTTGGCTGGAATACTTTAGTGTGGTCTGGATATATAACAATCAGAATTTCTTTGCCAATTGGGATACTCTGGGAGAAACAGAAGAAACAAGTGATCGACCGCATTTGTTGTTCCAGGATAAACCGCGAGGATATTTTAAGCATCATCAGGGGATGGATTACCTTTATCCAAGTATGAATAAAATCAGTTATAAATTAAAATATCATAATAAAAAGCTTTCGTTTGTGCTATCTAATTCTTGCCCGTTTTTCAAGAAATATGAAATAAGTCGCAATAACGGGCCATGGTCTGAATGCAAATCTGAATTTGTAGGACATTTAACAAAAGGCAGTAATATTTTTACTTTCAGAGTACGCGATATTTTTAACCGTAAAACAAAAAATGTGGTTCTGGCAATAAATAAATACAAATGAAAACCAAAAAGGCCTCCAAAACGGAGGCCTTTTGTTTTATCCCTTCTCGGTCAGTATCACCCCGGCGGCCACCACCGCCGCCCCGAGTATGAAATTAGGGGTGATCTTCTCTCCTAAAAATATCCAGGCCAATAAGGCGGCAAACACCGGCTGAAGGTTGGACACCACCGCCACCTTGCTGGCCTCGATCTTGGACAAGGCCCAGTTCCAGGTCAGGTAACCTACAACCGATGTCAGCAGGGCCAGGTAAAGGATCGATGACAGGCCGGACCAGGTGACGGCCGCGTAATCCTGCCGGAGTATCGGCAGAAGACCGATGGGGAGAAAAAGCACCGCCCCGAACATCAGCGAATACCCCGTGACCTGCAAGGGCCGGTATTTTTGCAACATTTTCTTGCTCAGTATGGTATAAACCGACCAGGTAAGGACGGCAAAAAATATCAGGATGTCTCCCTTGAGGGTCTGACCGGAGAGATCTATCCCCTTTTCGAACAGCACCAGCAACACTCCGGCAAATCCCAGGGCGATGCCGGTTATCTTTAATGGCGAAGGTCTTTCTTTTAGCCAGATGCAGGACAGGCACAATACCATGATAGGGGTGGCGGCGTAAAGCAGGGCTCCGTGGGCGGCCAGGGTATATTTCATGCCGTAAAGGAAAAGACCCTGGTTGAAGGGCACCGAGAAAAGGGCCAACCAGAGGAAGGTCCAGCGATCTTTACGATCGGGTCTGAAATACATCTTTTTCATGCCCAGCAGGGCGGCAAAGACCAGAGCGGTCAGTCCGAAGCGCAGCACTCCCAGGGCCAGCGGGGAGAACTCTCGCAGACCCAGTTTGGTCATCAGAAAGGTCCCGGCCATGATCACCTGGACCGAGACCAGAACCATCAGCGGATTATTGACAGTCGATTTATTCATCTATCAATGTCTTGACAAGTTGGTTGCTATTGCGGATAATACTTGGGCTATGAGCAAAAAGGAAAACCCCAAAATAAAATTCATCATCATATTGGCGGCGGCGACGATCTTTTATTTCGCCGGGTCCGTCGTTCTTGATCTGATACACCTGCCGGCCATTGACAACCTGGCAAAGAAGAATCCCGCCAAGACCGCTTTGATGGAGCAAAGAGTTAAAGAGGCCCGGACCAAGAAAAAACCGTACCGGATCAGCCAGTCATACATTCCTTACAATTCCATATCGCCCTATCTTAAAAAGGCGGTGCTGGTGGCCGAGGATGCGGCTTTCTTCTCCCATCAGGGCATAGACTATGACGAGTTGAGGGAGGCCATCAAAACAGACTGGAAAAAGAAACGGTGGGCCAGGGGCGGCTCCACCATCACCATGCAATTAGCCAAGAACCTTTATCTTTCAACTTCCAAGAGCCTGACCAGGAAAATATCCGAAGTTTTTCTGGCCGGACGGATGGAGGAAAAACTGAGCAAAGCCAGGATATTTGCGCTTTATCTGAATTACATTGAATGGGGCAACGGAATCTTCGGCTGCCAGGCAGCGTCATGGATTTATTTTGACTGTTCGGCGTCGAAGCTTGATCCCGAACAGGCTATCAGGTTGGCTTCGATCATAGTTAACCCCAGGAAATACGGCCCGTTTACCGACACCAAACGAATGAAAACCCGCCGCAACTGGATCGCTCAAAAGATGCTGCAATACGGGCATCTGACCCAGGAGGAGTTCGACGGTTTGTCTTTTTAGTTATCAATCAACAGGTAAGATGCAAAGCCGCTATGACCAGCGGCTTTTTGCTTGTCAGTTCGTTATATTTGCTTACGGCATCCGTGGTTGGAAGGCTGAACAAAATAATATTATTGCTCTTACAATAATCAACGACAGAGTCATCAATCGTCATCAATCCGGGAAGCCCCAGGCCCACTATCAATGTCTCCGGTTTCAGGCCAAAGACCTCGGCCAGATCGTCCATTTGCAACAGATGTCCTTCTTTGCGCCACCATTTGTCGTCCACCCGGTCGGGGAAGATGATAAGGTCTGCGACATAACTTTTGCCATCGACCGTTATTTGCCCAAAGGAATAATTGTCTATCTTCATTGCCAGTTCAGCCTTTCTTTTTCTTTGCGATAAAAGCTTCCCAGCAGATGCATGCCGCAGGTCCAAAGATATAATAGAATGAAAGAGGATGCCAGCGGGCCGATAAAGGGGATGGGCCAAAGGAGCAAGGCAAAGAGCGGCAACAGAAATAAAATCCAGAATAATAATAAAAACAGGATATACCGCTTAAAAGTTTTGAATATCGGTTCGATGACATTGGATGGAAGCAGGGAAGGCCTGGTTTTATTCGTGACAGCCATCATCAGCAATGCCATGGGAAAATATATAAAGCTGAACAATAAAAGAAATATTAGTGCCAAGGGCGATGGCGCCCCATGATTTTTGACCAGCAGGGCCAGATACAGCTCTATGGGCAAAAAGGACCAGACCGTCACTAATAATATTTTAAAAGCTGGCACCAGGATGGCATTTTGAACATCCGCCAATTCCCGCCAGCTAAATATGTACTCATTTTTATCGGCGGCTTGGTTAATTATCTTAACGAAATACCCAGGCAGGACGACCAGTATGGCAAAGCCGGACAGCCCGCTGATCAAATAAACCGGGAGGGCCAAGACTGATTGAATTTTGGGAGCGATCTTGAAAGTTGTCTGGAATATTTGCCACAGAGAAAGGCAAATGGATCCGACCAGGATGGGGATCAATAATTTTCCCAATGCCGGAAAAAGGAAAGATGATCTGAGGCCGGTTCTGTTCATTTAAAACCTAAATGTTGCGTGGTTTGCAGATTATCTCATGTACTTTGAGATCAAAGAAATCCTGGGCGTTGGCTGGCGTCAGGACCACGGCGGTGTCGGCCCCGCTGCTGGTTCCTCCGATGGCGATGAGCTCCTGCTTGACCGAGACCAGCCCGGCATCGGCCGCCATCAGGGCCATCTCTATGCAGACCTTGAAGCCCTGCCCCATGGTCCGCAGAGTGTAGGCAATGATCTCGTCCATCTGGTAGGTGTTGAACTTTCTTCTGACCGCCCGGTTGACCCCGCCTAGGGCATGCTGGCAGGTGAGCACTTTAATACCCCTTGCTTCCAAGGTCTTTTTGTTTTTGGCATCCAACTCCTGCACATCCTTAAAGGAAAAACCAGCCGAGTGGGTTACTGCCACCAAGTTGAAACCGGAGAATAGTTCGGCGGCCTTAAGGGCCGTCGCACCGGAGGTGGTGGCCACCAGGATGTTCTTTATATCCAGCTCCCGGGTCCGGGACAGGGCCAGTCGTAAGGTTTCTTCGGTATTGGCCGGGCCGGATTTGTCAAAATATTTATATTCCATTTAAAACACCTCCGATTGCTATGAGAGCTGTAGTTTGTGTTTTTCGATCGTTTTTAAAATATCCCCTGCCACTTTCAGGGCCATCAGGCCGTCCTGTCCGGTCACCAAGGGCTCCCGGCCGTTGATCAGGCAATCGACAAAAGCGGATAATTCAGCTTTCAGTGGCTCCACCTTGTCGATCTTTAATTCTTGGTAATCCACCATCTTGGCCAGATCCAGCACGCCTTTGGGTTCGCCTTTCAGTTTATAGACCTTTACTTCGGGCTTCATGTAATCGACATTGATGTAGGCATTGCGCTGGAAGAAGCGGATCTTCCGTTCCTTCTTGGCGGAGATGCGTGACGCGGTGACATTGGCCACACAGCCGTTGGCGAACTCCAAACGGGCGTTGGCGATATCCTCCTTTTCGCTGACCAGGTTGAAGCCGATGGCCGAGATGTTCTTAAGCGGCGAGCGGACGAAGGACAAAATTATGTCGATGTCGTGGATCATCAGGTCCAGTACCACCGGGACATCGGTGCCGCGTGTGACGAAGGGAGCGATGCGGGTGCATTCGATAAATTTGGGATCGTTTATATGGCTGGAAGCTGCCCGGATGGCCGGATTGAACCGCTCGATATGGCCCACCTGTAATTTTATAGATCCTTTTTCTGCCAGATCCACCAGTTCTTCCGCTTCTTCAATCTTTGAAGTGATGGGTTTTTCCAGCAGCAGATGATTGCCGGAGGCGATCACTTCTTTGGCTACGGCATAGTGCAGGCTGGTGGGCACTACCACGCTTACCGCCTGGGTCTCTTTAAGCAGTTCCCGGTAGTCGGAAAAGGCTTTAGTCTTGTTCTTAGCTGCGATCTCGGAGGCCCGCTGCTGGTCGCTGTCGGCCACGCCGACCAGTTCTACTTCCTTGATCTCGGAAAAGACCCGGGCATGGTGCTGGCCCAGGCTACCCACACCGATCACGCCGACTTTTAGTTTTGACATATTTTTCCTGCTGTTTATGTTGATTATATTTGACAACTCAACCCTTTGTTTCCTTCTCTTAATAAAGAGAAAGGACGTGGAAGGGGCTATTATTCCATTTTATAGACCTTCTCGATCCGCTCTAACACCTGCCAATGGCATTTAAGCCCCTTGGGAAACACCACCAGATCTCCGGCGTTGATCTCAACCTTGGCGCCGTCAGCAGTTGTGACTACTACCTTGCCCTTGAAAACATATGCTGTCTCCTGGTCGGGATACCGCCAGTCGAATTCCGAGGGGTCGCATTCCCACGATGACCAGCTGACTATACCCAATTTATCCAGTTCGTCCTTAGACGGTTGCGATATCTTTATCTCAGACATTTGTTTCTCCTTGCATCATTATTACTTTTTTTGACCCCAGATCAAGGCCATGGATAGGGCCCTGGGATGGGTTTTCTGAAAATCGGCATACAGGCTGTCCAGCAGGACATTGACCTTCTCTCCCCAACGCTTGACATAGGCCGGCCTTCGCTGGTTCAGGTTGCCGGTCATGTATTTGATATATCCCGGCTGGTCGGGCATTTCCAGAATGGTCGTTTGGATATCCTTAAACCCCATTTCCTCCATCAGCCGAACATAATCCTTCAGATAGTGCAGACCCCAGCACAGCTTGCTCTCCAATGATGCTAGTTCTACGTTCATCCTTTCCATCCGGCCCTCGGCCGATTCTGTTTCAACGTCCTTGTAGCCGTCCTTGATCTTATCGTAAATGACAAATATCCCGCCCGGCGCCAGCACCCGAACACAGTCATTGAGCGCTCTCACAACGTCACCATCGTCGCTGACGAAATCATGCAGTGCGGCCCGTGAGATCACCAGCCCTACTGAGCCATTCGGCAGGGGGAGTTTGGAGGAGTCGCTGACCAGCACCTCTAGCCGCTTGTCGGGAATCTCTTTGATCAGTTTTTCGGCCACTTCGGAGAGTCTTTCGGTGGTATAGAGCTTTCCGTCAGGATGAATGTATTTTTCCAGCAGCTGGCGGGTGAATTCGCCCCGCCCGGCGCTGAGTTCCAATACTGGCCCGGACACTCCGGAAAAAACCTTCCGCAGAGTATTGGCCTCAATTTTATCTAACGGTTCGAGTTTCTTCAGGTATTCTTTGGCCTGCTCCACCGAAATCCCGGAGGCTTCCGCCCAGACCAATATCTCCTTTTCATCCATCAGAACTTCTCTTCCTTCAATTTTTTGGCCTTCTTTTGCTCCACAGTCTGCTCCGATATGATCTCCGGGATGATGCCGGCCGGGCTGGAGAGGACCTTGTCCAGCAGCTGGTCGTACATCTGACGGTCCTTGATCTTGGAGGCGTAGTTCTCGGCCATCAGCACCGAGGTGGCGAAATAGTTCGGCGCCATACTTAAGGCCTCGTCATACATCTCTTTGGATTTCTTCATATCGCCGCCGAACATTCCGGGCGCCAGGGCGAAATATGCCCCCAACCAGCGGGCCGGTCCGCCGTAGTAATAGGTCTTGTCCAGGGTATAAAGATGCTCCACCATCTTCCGGGCCTGTTTGGATGATTTGATGGTCTTAAAAATGCCTTTCATCTTTCCCCATTTTCCGATGCAGGTGGCGGTCCAGAATATCCCCCCGGCATACTCCTTGCCCAGCACCGAGACGGCATCGCCCATGGATTTATCATCCACCTCGGACAGTTTTTTGAATTCACCATTGTATTTAAGCGATATCAGGCCCCATTCGTGGCCCTTGTAATAATTATCGGCCTTGGCATCGCCCTCTTTGAAGGCATCGGCCAGGAAATAATAGGCGTATGACAGGCGCTCCGCCAGCTGATAGGAGGGCACTGTCTGGTAGGCTTTTTCGTAGACGGCGATGGCCTTCTCCAGCGAGACTGGATTTCCCCGGTCGGCCCAGAGATTCTGGGCCTCATCGAAACCGGGCTGGGCGAAAGCGGCTCCGATGGACAATGCGCTCGCCAGCAGGATCAAAAAAGTTTTTTTCATGGTGGTTCCTTTCAAGGTGTTATATTTCCGTAGATATCTGAAAAATCTTCTTTGGTCATTTTCAAAAGACAAACATCCTGCCTCAAAATATCTTTTTTGAAACCAAACTTAATAAGAGCCTTCTGGCCGGGCTGGTTATCGGGTGCCACTGGGTCGCACATGATCTTTCCTCCGAAGTCGAAGAAGAAATATCTCAATAGCAAAGGAACGGCCTTTTTAGCGTATCCTTTGCTGCGATGCTGATGTTCGATCTTGATGTTGAATTCCGCCGTGCCGGAGGAGGGGTCATACCTATGAAAGCTGATCTCGCCCACCGGTTGGTCGTTCTGGTTGAATATAAGGAAATACCTGTCTGTTTCGCTTCCGGGGGAGATCATCCGGGCGTACAATTTTTCGGCCTGCTCATCGGTGAGATGGATGGGCCCGCCCACCTCGGCCATGGTTAAGGGGTCGGCCCAGAGTTTTTGGATGTATTCCATTTCATCTGGCCGGGGTGAGCGCAGGGTAAGGCCATCGGTCATTAATGTGGGTGTGATGATGTCCAAGGCTTGCTATATCGCTGTTAGTTCATATTTCTTTTGTCCCAAGCCCATTTTTTCGGCGTAATCCAATTGGATATTCCAGTCTGCCTCGGGATAGATATCCCGGAACTTGTCGCTGCCTGGGGCATGGGAGGTTTTAAGCACCGAATCCTTATGTCCGGCCGAGGCAATCACCAGGTCATTGCTGGCGGCATCCACCGCCACCGGATCCAGCGAGGCGCAGATGCCGATGTCCGGCACTATGGGGTGGTCGGCGTGGCCGTAGCAGTCGCAGGCCGGGGAGACGTTCATGATGAAATTAAGATAGGCGATCCGGGCCTTTTTGTGCTTCACGAACCCGGCCAGGTGCTCCACCATCTTTTCCTGCATCTTCTGGGCCCCGCTGTCCCAGCCGTTGCGGGCGGCGTGAGTGGGGCAGACCACGATGCAGGAGCCGCAGCCGATGCATTTCTTGGAATCTATGGCCGCGAACTTGTCTATTGTGATGGCCTCGGCCGGGCAGTTGGTGGCGCACTTGCCGCAGGCGATGCATTTTTCGGCCTTGATGATCGGGGTGACATCGGAGTGCATGGCCAGCTTGCCGCCCCTGGCCCCGCCGCCCATCCCCAGGTTCTTGATGCTACCGCCGAACCCGGCCAGCTCGTGCCCCTTGAAGTGGGTAACGCAGATGATGGAATCGGCCTTGACCAGGTCATGGGCCAGCTTTACCTTTTTCAGGTGCTTGCCGTCCACCTCGACCTCCACGTAAGCGCCGCCCCGCAGGCCGTCGGCTATCAGCACCGGGCAGCCCAGGGTGTCGCGGGTGAAGCCGTGCATGGCGGCCGTATCCAGATGGTCCACCGAATTGGAGCGGGAGCCGACATACAGGGTGTTGGCATCGGTGACAAAAGGCTTGCCTCCGGCCTCTTTGATCTTATCAACCACCCGGCGGACGAAGTAGGAGGGAATGAAGGCGGTATTGCCCCGCTCGCCAAAATGCACCTTGACCGCCACCAGATCGTCTTTTTTGAAGGTCGAGGACAGGGGAAGCTTTTCCAGCAGGAGATCGATCTTGTCGAACATGTTCCGTTCGGAGGTCTCCCGGAAATTAGCGAAATATACTTTGCCGGGCATATTTTATTCCTCAAAAAAGGTTTTTACACACACAAAGCCACAGAGAACATAGAGGTTTATTTGATCTGATTATAAAGCAGGACGAAAAATGACAAAACCATTGTCATCCTGAGTAAACTTCGAAGCGATACAGGTTGTAGGATTTCAGCTTTCACCCATTTAAGCTAGCCAGAGATCAGCTGCCCTAAAGGGTGAGGCCTTGTGTAGATTGCTTCATTTGCCATTCTTCGATGTTCTCTCGCAATGACTGGCACGAAGGGTGCGAAGATATAGCATCCCCGATGCCAGAATCAGTAAAAGCGAAACATACAGCAGATACAGGCCCCAGGGCTGCCAGTTGAGCACATAAAGAAATATGGCGGCCGAAAGAAAAGTGACCGCAAATTTTCCCGGCCAGTTGGAGACGGGAATTTCTTTGGTTTTGTTGATCATCATCAGGCCGCCGGTCAGTATCAAAACATCGCGCAATATTATCAACCCGGTGGCCCACCAGGGGAAGCCCCGCCACAGGGAAAGGGCAAAGACCATCGAGTCCAGGCAGATCTTGTCGGCCAGAGGATCGAGGATCTTGCCCATAGAAGATATTTTGCCCAGCTTCCGGGCCAGGAATCCGTCAAAATAATCGGTGGCCACCGCCAGTAGCATCAGTATCAGAAGGGGCAGTGTTTTTTCTTCCTTGAGGCAGAGCAATACCGCCGGCATCAGGGCGATGCGCAACAGAGAGAGGATGTTAGGGATATTCATGTCGTCTCTTCCGATCGGTAAAGCCTGAAATCGCTGAACTGTGCGGTATTGCGTTCGCCGACGCACAACAAAAGCTGGCCATCATGATATGGGATATTATTGCTTTGATGGATCAAAACATCGTCAAAATATGTCCAGAACTGGGTTTTGGTGAATTTTATCTGAAGGTAATGCCAACAATTTGCTTTTAAAAGCATATGGTGTTTCAATTCCAGACCAGGGTAACAGATCTCGGTTTTTGCATTATAGATTGAAAGATCAAAGTCGGGGTAAAGGCTGATATAGCCGTGGCTGGGAAAACAATGGATGGCAACCCCTTTTTGGGTTTCTGGGGAAAAGCGAAGCAAAATGCCGGAACCATAATTCATCCGCAGATCATTTTCATTTTTCAGATAAAAAGAGACGCCGCCGAACTGAGGGATATTTTCCTTTAAGCGCACATAAATATTATTCTTTTCAGCCGTTCCCCGGAGGCATCCGGAATTAGTCTGCCATTGTCCGCTGATTATCTCCCAGTTGTTGATATCGTTAAATTTGTCGACAAATGCAGCATCTCCCATATCCGCCTGCTTGTCGAGCGAGGAAATAGATATCTGATAAATATTTACTTTTCCGACAATGTTGCCGAATATATATATATTTCCTATGGTGCTTGAAGAAACCGAACTGCTGAATAGTATCCTGTTATCCACGGATATTTTCAGTTCGGATCCGACGAAAAGCACTCGGATATTGTACCGCTGGTTCTCCTGAAGATTGCTTTTTATCGTTTGTTCTTTGTATTCCGAAGTGCCGCCGGGCGAGAAATGCGCGACAAAGGTTATACGGTCCTTAGTGATTCTCAGAGCATGACCATGGTTCTGATCTGCCGCCCTAAAAAGCAATCCCGCTTCGCCGGTAAAAGAGCTGAACTTTACATAAAAAGATATATCAAAATCCCGGGAAAGAAAGCAAAGGTTGTGGGTGACGTTTCCGGTCAGGTTTATTTTTCTTATCTTCAATTCTTTCATTTGTCGCTGATCTTAAAGTGTGAAAAGTTTTTGCACGGAACTAGTTCTTTCCCAACATCTCCCGGGCGATTCGCAACAGGGAGAGGATATTGGGGAGGTTCATTGATTATGTCTACAGAAATCAATATGAGTATGCCCAACATCATCTAATATGATTTATTGTTGCTGAGCATCTATGCCAACACGAAGATGCTGCTGCTGCTGGATGATGATGTTGGCGGCAGTCAGTCTTATATTTAAAACACTTACGTAATATTCTTAAGCTTTTCTATCATATCAGCAATGCCCATGTCCATTTTAGAAAAAGCAAACCATTTTTTCCCGAGGTCTTTAAGCGACGCACCTATGTGATATATATCGGCACGGTCTATTATGATGAATCTATCATGAGACTCTTTAAATTCCTTTATTTCAATAGTTGGATATTGCTGATTGAATTTTTTTACATCTAAAGATAATTGTTTTGGTGTTTCCTTTGTTAATATAACTACCTTCACTCCTTTTGGCCGTTTGGTTAAATGGATTAATACTGTTTCATCAATATATGGGTCTATGATAATTATGGATTTTTTTGCGCTACGGAAAAGATCGGAGATAAATTTATAAGCATCGAAAACCTGGCCATTATAAAAAACTCCTTGCTTGGGTTGTATGCTTTTACTCTCTATAGCATCCCAAACTTTGTCCATCTTTTTATCCATTTCGAGCTGTTTCACTTCAAGCGTTCCGACCCGATGCATTATCCCGGCATTGGCGGCAATGAACCTACGCATTGAAATGAAAGCATTCATTATGCTGATGCTTATCTTTACGGCCACGTCACTGCGCAAAACGGCCGAAAGCATAGCTACGCCTTGTTCAGTAAATACATAGGGCTGATATTTACGGTGTTTCCCACGCCTGCTGTTTAAGGTCACATTTTGCGACCTTAAAGATTTTGTGTTCTCTAAGGTCACAATTTGTGACCTTAGAGAATTGTACTCATCTGTAGATAAGTAAAACATAAATTCTTTAGGAAATCTTCCGACGTTGCGTTTTACCGCTTGATTAAGCACTTTGACTTCTACTTGGTAGAGGGTAGCCAAATCACTGTCCAACATTACTTGCACACCACGGATGGTATGGATTTTGTTTTGTATGTCGTCAATTTTTATTAGAGCTTTTTTAGTCATAATGATACTAATATATTTATTTGGTTATCACAATTTGTGATTTCCATTTGAGGTCACAAATTGTGACCTCAAAGATATTCAGAGTGTTTATTTCTCTATCATTTCCCGGGCATGTTTAAGCGTAGTCTCGGTGATCTTGCTGCCGCCCAGCATTCGGGCGATCTCCTCGACTTTCTCTTTTTCGCTTAAAACATTCACCGAGGTGATGGTGCGGCCCTTTTGCTCATCTTTGCTGACCCGGAAGTGGCTCTTGGCCAGCGAGGCGATCTGGGGCAGGTGGGTTATGCACAGCACCTGCCGGGCCAAGGAGATCTCCTTGAGTTTTACTCCCACCGCCTCGGCAATGCGGCCGCCAATCCCGGCGTCTATTTCGTCGAACACCAGCACCGGTACGGCATCGACCTCGGATAAAATTGTCTTAATGGCCAGCATCACCCGGGAGATCTCGCCGCCGGAGGCGATCTTGGCCAGAGGCTTTAATTCCTCTCCGGGATTGGGCGAGATCAAAAACCTAACCAGGTCTATTCCGGAGCTCTCAGTCTTAACTCTTTTCTTGTTGTCAACAGTAAGGCCGGCAGGGTCTTCTATTTGAGAAACAGCCACTTTGAAGGAAGCCTTTTCCATTCCCAGGTCCTTAAGCTGGATCACCACTTCTTTAGACATCTTCTTGGCGGCCTCCTGGCGCTTGGCCGACAGGCCTAAACAGGATTTTTCAAGCTCCTGACGCTTTGCCTCATGGTCATTTTCCAGCTTTTGTATTTGCTCTTCGCCGTGCTCCACCGAATCGACTTCGGATTTTATCTGGGCATGATGGGCTAATACGGCGGTTATGGAGTTCTCCCGGCCGGCGTATTTTTTCTTAAGGGTCCTTATCAGGTCCAGACGGTTCCGTATCTCCTCCAGCCGCTGCGGGTCGAAAGAGATGCCGTCTCGGTATTTCCGTAAATCCCGGGCGATCTCCTCTATCTGATCATTCACCGAGGTGACGGCCTTCAGGGTGGGCTCCATGCGGGGATCGATGCCGGCTACCTCCTCCACCGAACGCTCCAAGGCGCTGAACTGTTCGGTGATGGAGCCGTCCTGCTGGTATAAAAGCTGATAGCTGGCCGATGCCAGGGAGAACAGCTTTTCCGAATTCTCCAGAACGGTTTTTTCGCTTTCCAGATCTGCGTCTTCGCCCTCTATAAGCGAAGCCGATTCAATCTCCTTTATCTGGAAAGAATACAGGTCCAGCTTCTCCCTGGTCAGCTGCTCCCTGGTCCGCAAGACCTCCAGCTCGGACTTGATCTTCTGGTGTTGCTGGAACAATTCACCGGTCAGCGTTCTTTCCGGCCAGGTACGGGCATAGCCGTCCAGATAATCCAGATGCTTTTCTTCATATAGCAGGGACTGGTGCTCGTGCTGGCCGTGCATGTCCAGAACGGCATCGCCGATCCGCTTCAGATTAGCCAGGGTGACCGGACTGTCGTTGACAAAGGCCCGGCTCTTGCCGGAGGATGCCACCTCGCGGCGGATCAGCAGATCATCGGACCATTCGAGATCCAATTCGCCGAAGATCTTCTTAACGGCGGCGTAATCCCTAAGATAAAATTCGGCCTCCACTATGGCGGCCTTGGCGCCGCTGCGGACGCTGTCGGTGTCGGCCCGCTCGCCCAGCACCAAGCCCAGGGCGCCGATCAGGATGGACTTGCCGGCGCTGGTCTCCCCGGTGAGGATGTTGAGGCCGGGGGAGAACTCGACACCCAGGGAGTCGATAAGGGCGTAATCTTTTACGATGAGTTTTTTAAGCATGGATTATATTAGTGTTGGTTGGGTAGATCTTCAGCTTAGCAATAGACCGCCCCTTAATCCCCTCCTTGCACTTCGACAGGCTCAGTGCAGGCTCAAGGAGGGGAAGGGGTGGTTTTCGGATTGTCGTTTTATGGTGTTACCGCAATGCCCCACGGGCCGCTGCCCACCGTCTTCGGCGTCTGGGCAGTGTAAGTATTCCCGCTCCGGCTTATGACCGAAATGCTGCTGCTGCCGGAATTCGAGGCATAAAGATATCTGCCATCCGGACTGTAAGCCAGACCGTTGGGGCCGGTGCCGACAGTTATCTGGGCCAGCGGCGCTGGTTCGGTGCCGGAGGTGGCGCTGTAGACCTTTACCAATCCCTCGGTGTAGCAGCCGACAGCCAGGTGGGCTCCGTCCGGGGAGACGGCCAGCCCGAAGGGACGTGCGCTGACGCTCTGGATGTTATACGGGGCGGAGAAGGTGGAAGTGGTGATGACGGTTACATAGGACCCGTTGGTGACAAAGAGGCGGCTGCCATTGGGAGAAAGGACAGCTTCTTCTCCGCCGATGATGATTGTCACCCAATCCAGGGCGTGGGTTGACAGATTATAGCGCTCCACCCGGGTATCCTGATTGAGGATGACATAGATATAAGCACCATCCGCCGAGAAAACAATCCCGGTGGGGGTATTGCCCGTGGCAATGGTATCAATTATCTGCCTGGTGTCAGCGTTGATGATCAGCACCCGGTTATCCCCGGATACGCTTACCGCCAGCTTGCTGCCGTCAGTCGAAACAGCCAGGCCGTAGGGCGTGTTGCCCACGGAAATATTTCCCAGATTATTGTTATCATTCTTGACCTCCAAAAAATACAGCTGGCCTGGATTTCCGCCGCACAGCACATAGGCGCGATTGCCGTCAGAAGACATCTTGACCTGTTTGGCCCCTATGTAACCTGGCAGGTAGCCCTCGAACTTAAGATCGTTCTGCTGGAGCATATATATATCATTGGAGGTGTTACAGCAGACATAGATCCCCCGGACGGTGGTAAAGCTGGAATTCCAAGTCGCCGCCAGAGGGTTCCCGGCCAGGTCCTGGGCTCCGGTGCCGACCGTCACCTGGAATTGCCGACGGAAGGCCAGGGTCTCGGCCAGAGCAAAGGTCATGATGGAATCTCCGGTCCATGAGAAATTCCCGGTGGCGGCAGGAGTTATCGAAAAAGCGGCCCGGGCCGAGGCGGTATCCATCACTTCGGAGAATCTAACAATGATTGACTTATTCACCGAGACCAGAGTGTCGTTGTTGGCCGGATCAAGCGACAATACCTTGGGCTTGACGGTGTCGGCCATGGTCTGGAAGGTCCAGGAATGCTGGGGCGATAGATGGTTTCCACAGAGATCGGTGACGCTGGTGTCGATGATGGCGGTGAAGGTCATGCCATAGCAGAGGAGCGAAGAGGGGGAAAAGTTTATTATGGAGTCACTCTGCAGGGCTGTATTTCCCAAGATGCTGGTAACGCCGGTCATGGAAAAAGCCGAGACCGACCAGGGGGCCAGCTTCTCGGAAAAGGCCGCCGAAATGCTAGCTGTGACGCTGACCCCGATCTGGCCGCTGGCCGGATTGGTGGAAGACACCGTGGGCCTGATACTGTCAGCACTGGCTCCGCAGATAAATGAAGAAGTGTAGACCGTGGCCAGGGCCGTTCCGGCGGTGCTTTGGGCAGCGGTGGATAAAGTGATCCGGATGGTGTCGCCAGGGGTATAAAGCGAGTCCGGCCGGAATATCAGTATCCGGTTCCACCAGGTCTTCTGGCCGGTCATGCCGGTTATGGTCAGGGCGTTCTGGGTCTCGGTCTGCTTCATGTCGGCGCTGAATGTCAGATATATCAGGCTGTTTCCAAAGTTGTCTATGCTGTTGGCGGGCGGATAAACGGCAATCACCGTCGGTGGAGTAGGGGGGGGTCGGGGTCGGGGCCACCGGGTCGCTCTTTTTACCGCAGCCCTGGACAATTACCGTTGCTGTTGCGACCAATAAAACCAGGGTAATGATTTTTTTCATTTCGTTATCCTCATAAAATTTTCATGGCGTCCCCTCCTTGATCAAGGAGGGGTTTGGGTGGTTTGTCAAGTTTCAGCCGTTCTCTCCCCGGGCGCCCCATTTAAGTTTGGTTCTCAAAATATTATAGAATGAGGAGGCCGCTGGTCTTACTAAAAGCGCTTTTCTGTCAGCCTTGGTGATGGTCAGTTTTTGATCATCCTTTAATTTAGCCACGGTCTGGCCGTCGGCCACCAACACCGCCTCCTCGTTCTTGCCGTGGACCACCACCGTGATGGTCTTCTTCATGGATACGATCATGGGGCGGAGGCTCAAAGTATGGGGGCAGATGGGGGTAAGCACGAAAGCATCCATGTCGGGCTCCACTATCGGACCGCCGGCCGAAAGGGAATAGGCGGTGGAGCCGGTGGGAGTTGCGATCAGTAGGCCGTCGGCGTAATAGCGGCTGACGAATTCATCGCCGATGGATACGGTCAGCTCCACTAAGCGGGTGGGCACCCGGATGTCGAAATCGTTCAGGGCGTAAAAAGACGAACCATCGCACTGGGCCCGGATAATGGCCCGGTCCTCTACCTGATATTGCCCCCGGATCACCTGCTCCATGCTTTGCTGAATATGGTCCTGGGAGATCTCGGTCAAAAACCCCAGCGAACCCAGGTTGACGCCCAGCACCGGTTTTTGATCATCTCCCATCAGCCTTACCGCCCTAAGCAGGGTGCCGTCGCCGCCCAGCACCAGCATCAGGTCGCAGCGGGCGGCCACTTCGGTTTCTTCGGCCATCTCGGCCTGGCTGATATCAAAACCCTTTTCGGCCAGGACCTTGATGCCGTGATCCTTTAGCCAGGCGGCCAGCTCCCGCACGATGCGCTCGGCCCCCGGGCGATTCCGGTTGTAGATCAATCCGTATGTTTTCATAACTGTTTCCTTTTGACCTCACCCCGACCCTCTCCAAATGCTTTTGGAGAGGGAGCAGGAGTTAATATTCTATCTGCTTGAAATCTTCTATGGCGTAAGTTTTATTGCATTTGACACAGGCGAGGGACTTGGCCTGCTCAGTCTGCGGCGAACAGGTCAGATCTCCCTCTCCACTGTCTCAATAACCTTCCTGGTCACTTCATCAATCGACCCCCTGACTCTGGCCCCGGCGGCCTGGAGGTGTCCGCCGCCCTCGAAGATGGCTGCCAGTCTATTTACGTCCACCCGGCCCTTGGAACGGAAGGAGACCCGCACAATTCCGTTGCCCTGCTCCTTGAACAGCAGGCCCACCTCGGCCCCCTTGACCGCCAGCACATGGCTGACGAATTCCTCGCTGTCGTTAATGTCAAGGCCGTGCTTCCGGGCTATCTCCTGGGTCAGGGCCACCCACGAGATCCGGCCATTGGCGGCGGTCTTCAGATCGGAGAACAATTGCCCCAGCACCTTAAGGTGCCGTAAGGGCTGCTGGAAATATAGCTGTTCCGATATCCAGGCCAGCTCGGCCCCGGACTCCATCAGCAGGGCGGCGCTTCGTAAAGTTACGGGAGAGGTGTTGGAATAGCGGAAGCCTCCGGAATCGGTCATGATGCCCGATAATAAAATAGTGGCCTGCTCGGCGCTCAGCTTGACGCCCAGCTTCTGGGAGATGCGGTATACCAGCTCACAGGTGGAAGAGGCCTGGGTGTCTATATACTGGATGTGCCCGAAACCGTCGTTGGAGACATGATGGTCTATCACGATCAGCTCCATGGTGGCCGGAGTGATCAGCTCGGCCGCCTGGCCCAGGCGCTGGGGGTTGGCGCAGTCCACCACGCAGACCGCGGTAACGTTGGGCGTCTCCATTTTATTGGAGATGGACTCCCAGCCGGGCAGGAAACGGTATCTCTCCGGCACCGGGTCCTGGTTTATTGTGCTCACCTGTTTGCCAAGGGATTTTAGCAACGAGGCCAGGGCCAGCTGGCTGGAGATGCTGTCTCCGTCGGGGTTGACATGGCTGGTGATCATTATCCGGCGGTGCTTTTCCAGGGCCTGGGCGATCTCACTGGCTGTCATCGGGCGTCTCTTTCGGGGAGATCTGGTTAAGCAGGCGATCTATCTTGTCGCCGTAGGCTATGGACTCGTCCACCTTGAAGGAGAGTTCGGGGCAATAGCGCAGACGCAGACGGCTGCCCATCTCCCGGCGGATGAAGCCCTTGGCGCTCTCCAAGCCCTTGAGGGATTCCTGCCGTTTGTCCTCCTCCCCGAATATGCTGACGAACACTTTGGCATAGCGCAGGTCATCGGTGAGGTCAACCCCGGTAACGGTGATGAATCCCAGGCGGGGGTCCTTGATGTGGTTGGAGATGATGTCGGACATCTCGCGTTTTATCACCTCGGCCACCTGGGAGGAACGTTTGAAATGCATAAAGTTAGCCTCCTAATACAATTTAACATTTTACCATACAGATTTATGATTGCAAGAGAAAAATATAGAAAAAGACACCGAAGCTTTTCGCCAGGGTATAAAACTGCTTGACATCTCCATAAAGCTATCGGATAATAACTTCAGACGGATCGCCCGGGCGTCCCTATCCCATTATAAGTATAGGAGGAAAAAATGACCGATCAATTGACCGAAGTTACCACCACCGGCTGGGGCAAAAGGATCATCAATTCATTTGTCGGAGTGCTGGTGGGATTGGCCCTGTTCTTCATATCCTTTATAGTGCTTTGGAAAACAGAGGGCCGGACCGATTTCGCCAAGCTGGCGCAGAAGGCCGTCATTGCATCGCCATCATCGATAGATCAGAACGCCCAGGAACAGCTGGCGTCGGTCACCGGGCCGCTGGAGACCGTCGAACTGGTGGGCGATCCCGATTTCATATCCCCGGGAAAATACCTGATCCTGACCCGCCGGGCCGAGATGTTCGCCTGGAGGGAGCGGGTAAGCACCAAGACCCAGAAGAACACCGGCGGCAGCGAGACCACCACCAAGACCTACAGCTACGAAAAGGGATGGACCGAAAACCCGGAGAACTCGGGGGATTTCAAGCAGCCGGAGGGCCATGCCAACCCCCCGCCGGCGATCCGTTCCCAAACCTTTTCGGCCAGACAGGCCCAAGTCGGGGTTTATGAATTGGATATGGAACGCATAAGCCTGCCCTCGACCGAGCCTCTGGGCCTGGGGGGCGGAAAGATCCTATTGGAAAAGACCAAAGGATATACCGTCACCGAAGAATATCTGTTCAAGGGGCAGGGTTCTTTGGCCGACCCGCAGGTCGGCGATACCCGGCTGTCATTCTATGCCCTGTCATCCGGCCGGAGGGCCACGGTATTCGGCAAGCTGTCCGGAGGGATGCTTGATCCATATTTTTATAATGGCGAGAAAAGCTTCTACCGGGCCTTTCTGGGAGCCAGGGACGAGGCCATCGCCACTCTGAAGGGCGAATACAAGGCGGCCGGATGGATCGGCCGGATCATCGGATTTCTGATGATGTGGATCGGGCTGCTGATGCTGACCGGCCCCCTGCATACCATTCTGGATGTCCTTCCGTTTTTGGGCTCGGCCAGCCGGTTCGTTATCGGCCTGGTAGCCTTTCCCATCGCATTGGTGCTGTCGGCCGCCACCATCATCGTTTCCATGGTCGCCCACAATATAATCGTTCTGCTGATAGTGTTGGCCCTGATAGCCGGGCTGGTGCTGTACCTCTTTAGGGCCAGAAAGAAACCCCCGGCCGCCGCCCAGGCACAATAAATCACCTGCGCCATGGTTTAAAAAATACAGCCGTTCCATTTCTGACGGCTGTATTTTATATTGACTTATGAATAGAATTGTAATATTCTTAATTGTTTATCCACAGTAATAAATTAATCCTGAATATATTTTTGAAATGAGCGACAAAATCAACCCCGCCCTGAATTACGATAAGACCCTGGCGTCGACCGGGTACCTGCCTAGGAAACAGGCCACCCAGCAGACCTACGACGCCATCGGCTTTATGTCCGGCCTTGAGGTTCACCAGCAGCTGCTGACCAAACAGAAGCTGTTCTGTCGTTGTCCGGCCGGGATATTCCAGAAGCCGGAGGAATATGATGCCGAGCTGATTCGCCATATGCGGCCCACCCTTTCCGAACTGGGCGAGTACGACGGCACCGCCCTGATGGAGTTCAAGACCCGGAAGAACATCGTCTATCACATCAACAGTCGGACCGCCTGCACCTACGACGTGGACGACACCCCGCCCTTCCCGCTGAACCGGGAGGCCCTGGACATCGCCATCCGCATCGCCCTGCTGTCCAAGCTGAACATCGTGGGCGAGGTGCATATCACCCGCAAGCAGTACCTGGACGGCAGCATCCCCACCGGGTTCCAGCGCACCGCCATCATCGGGGTGGAGGGCGAGATCCCGCTGAAGAAAAAGAAGGTCCGCCTGATCCAGCTTTCGCTGGAGGAGGATTCCTGCCGGGAGGTGTCGGACATCGGCCATGAGCGGGTATACCGCACCGACCGGCTGGGCATGCCGCTGATCGAGACCGTTACCTATCCCGACATGAAGAACCCCGACGAGGTGATGGAGGCCTGCAACTACATCCGCTTTTTGAACCGCAGCACCGGGATGGTGCGCACCGGGATCGGGGCGGGCCGGGAGGACGTCAATGTCTCCTGCAAGGGCGGCACCCGGGTGGAGATCAAGGGGGTATCGCGCACCAAGCTGATCCCAGAACTGACCCACAACGAGTGCTTCCGGCAGTGGGCTCTGCTGAAGATCCGCGACCTGCTCAAGGACAAAGTAAAACAGCAGAAGGAATGGAAAATAAAACCTGAACCGCTCAAACCAATTATCAACAAGCTGGAAAGCAAGCGCTTTAAGGAACTGGCAAACAACGGTAGCCAGGTGGTGGCGGTCAACCTGCCGGGCTTCAATGGAATACTTTCACACTTTACCCAGCCCGGAAAATGCTTTGCCAATGAGATCGCCGACCGGCTCAAAGTGATCGCCTGCCTGGAACGGCCCAACATGACCTGCTCCGAGGACCTGGATCCGATGCTGGCTGATAATGACTGGGACCAGGTGCGAAGCCTGCTCAAAGTCTCGACCGATGACGCCCAACTGATCTTTTGGGGGCCGGAGGATGATATCAAGACCGCCCGGGAGACCATCGAGGAACGATGCATAATGGCCTTCTCCGGGGTTCCCAACGAGACCCGCAAATCCTTGGCCGACGGCACCACCATCTTCGAGCGGGTGCTGCCCGGGGCCGACCGGATGTATCCCGACACCGACTCCAAGCCCATCCCGCTGGAGGACAGCCATATCAAAAAACTGGGCCAGGATCTGCCCACTGATGTCATCGAAAGATACAACCAGCTGAAAACCTGGGGGGTGCCGGAGGATTCCTATCATTATCTTTTCACCCACAACCTGTATCCGGTGATAGAGAAGATCGTCACCGGCCTGAGCCAGGCCCCCAAAAAGGTCGGGAAGCTGTTCGGGCATCATTTGAAATACGTCGAGGGACATTATAAAAGATCCCCGGACTTTTCATTTGAACGCATCCATGATCTTTACAAATATATCGTAGAGAACAAGCTGGACCCTGAGATCGTAAAGACCATGCTGCCGGTGGTGTACCAGTATCCCAAGATGGATTTCGACTCGGTGCTGGTGAACCTTGAATTCAAGCGGTTCTCCAAGGACGAGATAGTTTCCAAGATCCCGTTTCTCAAGGAGAAATACAAAAGCATCAGAACCTCAAAACTGCCGGAGGCTGAGAAGCATTGGGTGATGGGGCAGTTGAGGAAGATGGCGGTGGGGAATGTGGGACTGGGTGAACTTTGGACATTGATAGAAGACTGACCTCTCCCCTACCCCTCTCCTAATGCTTTAGGAGAGGGAAGGGTGAGGTTCAAAGAACTAAAAATGCATAACGGATAATCAAATAAATGACAGAAGATATTTTTCAAGGTTACAAGGGCGCGGGGCTGGAAGTCCTGAAGAAATTTAACGTCCGGGTGTGGGGCCAGGCCGAAGTACTTACCAGCCGGGGCGATTTCAAAGGGACGGTGCTGCCGCGGTCGGAGAACGATGACGATCAGCACATCGTGCTGAAGATCGCCACCGGCTACAATATTGGCATCGACGTCAAGACCATCACCGGGATGACCGAGACCGGCTACAAGAAGGCCAATTACAAGATCCCGGAGAAGGAATTTCCCATTACCCCCGGCCTGCCCAAGGTCAAGCTTTTGGGCACCGGCGGCACCATCGCCTCGCGCCTGGATTATCGCACCGGCGCGGTGATCCCGGCCTTCACCCCGGGCGAGCTGTACGGCGCGGTGCCGGAGCTGGCCGACATCTGCAACCTGACCACCGATAAACTTTTCGCGGTGTTCTCCGAGAACATGGGGCCGGAACAGTACAAGACCTTAGCGGTGGCCATCGGCAAGGAGATAGAGAACGGCATCGACGGCATCGTCATCGGCCACGGCACCGACACCCTGCACTACACCGCGGCCGCCCTGACCTTCATGGTCCAGAACCCGCCGGTGCCCATCGTGCTGGTGGGCTCCCAGCGGTCATCCGACCGACCATCCTCGGACGCCGCCCTCAATCTGATGCACGCCACCACCGCGGCCGGCCACGGCGACATCGCCGAGGTGATGGTCTGCATGTTCGGCCCCACTTCGGACGAATACGGCCTGCTGCACCGGGGCACCCGGGTCCGCAAGATGCACTCCTCCTACCGCTCCACCTTCCGCACCATCGGCGACACCCCGCTGGCCATGATCACCCGCAAAGGATTGACCCACATCAAGCAGGATTACAATCCCCGGCGCAAGGACCGCCAGGTCACCATCAAGCCCTTCTTCGAGGAGAAAGTGGGGATGATCTACTATTACACCAACATGCAGCCGGACATGATAGATTCGATGGTGGACAACGGCTACAAGGGGATCATCATCATCGGCACCGGACTGGGGCACGTCAACAAACCGCTGTACCCGGCCATCGAGCGGGCGGTCAAGAAAGGGGTGGCCATCTACATGACGGTCCAGACCCTGTGGGGCTATGTCCACATGTTCGTCTACGACACCGGGCGCGACCTGATGGCCAAGGGGGTGGTGCCGGCCGAGAACATGCTGCCGGAGGTGGCCTATATCAAACTGGGATGGGCCCTGGGCCAGACCAGCGATCTGGAGAAGGTCAGGGAGATCATGCTGACCCCCATCAACGGGGAGACCACTCCGCGCGAGCCGTACAACGGATACCTGATATACCAGGGCGGGGTACCGGAAGTGGAGGAGTTCATCAAGAAGTTTCACAAGTAGAAAATATTAAAAGCCTCGTAAGCACGAGGCTTTTGTGTTTTTCTCAGAGCCGTCTTAGGAATGCGATAAGGGAAATATTTTTTAAATTATCTCTTGACTTCTTATTCCGGCAGGTATAGACTGCTTATTCCAGCAAACAACCATAACCATAAACCAATAACTAAGGAAAAGACCATGAAGAAGATCCGTCCGGTCCTCTGTTGTGTCGCCTTGCTGTTCGCGGCCTGCAGTCTTAGCAAGACCCCGGCTCAGCTGGCCATCAAAACCGCCGAGGAGGCTTTAAAGGCCGTCAGCATTGAAGCTCAGAAATATGTGCCGGATCAGCTGGCCTCTGTGGAGACAGCCCTGGCCGAAGCCAGGAGCCTGTTCGAGAAGGGCGATTACAAGGCCGCCCTGGACGGAGCCAAGGATCTGCCACTCAAGGTCAAGGACCTGGCCGTTGCCGTCGAATCCCGCAAGGCCGAACTGCCCAAGATATGGGAGGGCATGGCCGCCAGCCTGCCCAAGCTGATCACCGAGACCAAGGCCGCCATTGCTTCGGCCCGAGGCGCGGACCAGGCCGCCATCGCGGCAGCCAAGACCGATGTCAAAGGGATGGAAGCTTCTCTGGCCAAGGCCAAGGAAGCATGTAAGTCCGGAGACTTTTTGGGCGCGGTCAACATCGGGACCAAGATGCAGAGCCTGGCCGCCAAGATCAAGGCCAGCTTAATGAGTCCGGTGGTTCAGAAATAACCTGCCTTTTTTAAAGGGAGAAACCCCCGCCTTGCGCGGGGTTTTTTTATGGGGACGCTATGCCAAGCAAGAACATTTTGGTTGAATCTCATTCAATATTATGCTTAAATAGATATTAATGCCAGACAGGGGCATGAGATGGAGGAGTTCATAAGTGAAATATCAAAAACCACGAAAGCACAGGGCTTTATTGTTGTAATGTGAAAATTCACAGGGTAACGACCCCACCCCTACCCGTCGTTGGGAAAACATAGATGGCATGAATGTTATAAATACTGTAGAGGAGGGTTTCAAACCCTCCCCTACAACGAAATTCTATTATAAGGTAAATCATGAAAAAAACATTATCAATCCTCTTTGTTGCCTTTCTTCTCTCGGGAACGGCATCCTCTGAAGAAAAGCCCTCGGCGGTCATCTCCGCCCTGTCGCACCAGATAGAGATAAACCTGCCTATCCTGCAAAAGGCCCCGGGCGACAAGCCGTATTTCATCGGCTACCGGGTGACGGAGGAGGAGAAATACACAGTCAACGGGTCGTTCGGAGCGGTGACCGAGGAGAGATCGCTCAAGGAACGGGCTGGGATGGTGGACGTCCGGGTGGGCTCCATGCAGTTAGACAACACTCATAACATCCGCGAGGGTTGGGGCTACTGGGGCAGCGGCAAGTTCGACCTGCCGGCCGAGGACGACCAGGCGGCCCTGGAATCGGTATTATGGTGGTACACCGACAAGACCTTCAAGCAGGCCCAGAAGGGTTTTGATGCAGTCAAGGCCAACCTGGCGGTCAAGGTGGAGGAGGAGGACCAGTCCGACGACTTTTCTCCGGCCCCGGTGGTGGTCAGCCTGTCGGCTCCGGCCAAGCTGGATATCGACCAGGCCTGGTGGAAACAAAGAGTGATGGATATCTCCAAATTGTTCGACGGCTATTCCGATATCTACAAATCCGAAGTGGCCTTTGCCGTGGCCGCCGAAAATAATTACATCGTCAACAGCGAAGGCACCAAAATATCGCATGGCCGCATCCGCTGCCGCTTGCACCTGTACATCTCCACCGTGGCCGAGGACGGCATGGACCTCTACCGCTACGAGGCCTTCGATGCCAGATCTGCCGATGGACTGCCTGATGAGGCGGCCATAAAAGCAACCGCCCAAAAGATGATCTCCGAGCTGGCCGCCCTGCGCAACGCGCCGCTGGCCGAGCCACATGTCGGCCCGGCCATCATGTGCAACCGGGCCTCGGCGGTCTTTTACCATGAGATACTAGGGCACCGGGTGGAGGGCCACCGGCAGAAGGATGTCACCGAGGGCCAGACCTTCAAGAAGAAGGTGGGCCAGACGATCCTTCCCGGGTTCATCTCGGTGTTTGACGATCCCTCTCTCTCCTCCTTCAGGGGGCTCAACCTGATGGGCGATTACCCCTACGACGACGAGGGGGTGGCCTCAGAGCGAGTCACTATCATAGAAAAGGGAACTTTGAAAAACTTTCTGATGAGCCGCTCGCCCATCGCCGGATTCGAATATTCCAACGGGCACGGCCGGGGCACCATCGGACAGGCTCCGGTGTCGCGGATGGGCAACACCATCATCTCGTCCCAGCAGACCGTGTCTTTTGCGGCCCTGAAGAAACTGCTGATGGCCGAGGTCAAAAAGCAAAAGAAGCCCTATGGATTGATCTTCACCGACATCTCCGGCGGTTTCACCATGACCAGCACCTACATGCCGCAGTCCTTCAAGGTCCTGCCGGTGATGGTCTACAAGATATATCCCGACGGGCGCGAAGAATTGGTGCGGGGCATCGACATCAGCGGCACGCCGCTGACGGTGTTCTCCAAGATAACCGCCACCGCCGATGATTACGACGTCTTCAGCGGTTTCTGCGGGGCCGAGTCCGGCTACCTGCCGGTGTCCTGCGTCTCGCCCAGCATCCTGATAAGGGAGATGGAGGTGGAGAAGCGGATGATGGAGCAGGACAAGCCGCCCATTCTCCCCCAGCCCATGGAACTGCGGAAAGGAGACGGACAAAATGAAAAATAAAATACTCTTATTTTTGCTGGCAGTATCGGCCATCATTTCTTTAAATGTCTCCGCCCAATCACTGCCTGCTTTTCCCGATGACCCGGTGCTGAATGCCATGCAGGACGAATTGCAGAGGAATTTTGACGGCTTAAAGATCCCGGAGAACCTGAGGATATCGTATTCCGAAGGCTTGGGACGTTTATCCCCGCCTGCCCCCGAATCTGATAAATTCCAGGGAGCCCCGAATGCCGCCGGCCGGGCGCCGCGCGATTCGGCTATCATGCCGGGCGGCCCGGCCAACCATCCCTATTTCGTCTCCTATACCATCGAGATATATAAAACTTACAAAGCGGCGGCCACCTTCGGAAAATTAGTGGATGAGGGCTCCTCCAGCTTTTCCCGGGGGGAAGTGGATCTGAGGATAGGCGACTATTCCATGGATAACACTCCGGAGGGCCGCTGGCGCTACCGCTCCGGAGGATATCGGGCGAACATCCCGGCCGAGGCGGACTATTGGGGTTTGCGCAAATCTTTGTGGTGGCAGAGCGACCAAACTTTCAAGCGGGCCATCGAGCAGTACTCCCGCAAGAAGATGCTGATGAAAACCAAGAAGCGCCAGGAGCCGCTGGACGATCTCTCCCGGGAGAAGCCCTATCGTTTCTTCCAGCCGGTGCCCGAGGAAAAACTGGAATGGGATAAAATAAAGGATATTTTAAAGGACGTCTCCCGGCTGTTCCGGGAATATCCCCGGATAGACAGATCACAGGCCGAGGCTCTGGTTCAGTTCAAAAAACATTATTTTGTCAGCTCGGAGGGCTCGGCCAACCGCACCTTCGGCGCTTTCGGCTCCATCAATGTGGAGATGTCCGGGCTGACCGACAACGGACTGATGCTGAAGGACGGTTTCTCGGTGGATTATCAATCCGGCGATGACAGGGGGGTCCTGCTTAAGAAGGCCCGGCAGGAGATCAAGCGGTTCTGCGATCAGCTGGCGGCCCCGCCCATGGAGGATTATTTCGGGCCGGTATTGCTGGAGGGACAGGCCGCCGCCGAATTCGTGGTGCAGACCATCGTCCCGTTGATGCAGGCCGAGCGCGATCCGGTTTCGGATTACGACTATGCCGACAACACCTCCAAAGATCTGAAAAAATGGCTGAATAAGCGGATCATCGCTCCACACATCACCTTGATCGACGATCCCACGGCAGAGACTTTCGAAAAGGATTCGCTGGGCGGCCATTATCGGGTGGACGACGAGGGGATGCCGGGCAAAAGGATCGCCCTGATCGAGGACGGAATATTGAAGACATTCTACATGTCCCGCTCGCCCATCGAGAAGATATACGGCAGCAACGGCCATCTGCGAAACGGACAACTGATGCCGGGCAACCTGTTCCTGTCATCGTCCAAGGGGCTGGCGCATAAAAAGCTCCTAAAAACCCTGGAGAAGCTGTGCAAGGAAAAGGGCAACGATTACGGGATCATTATAAAACGGCTGGAGCCTCAAAAATATTCCCTGGGATATCTGGATGCCACCCTCAAAGCCATAGAGGCTTACAAGTATGATATCAAGACCAAGAAGCTAAGCCTGGTAAGAAATTTGGTTCTGCGGGATGTCTCCCGTCGGACCTTGCGCGATATCTACCGAACGGGAGAGAAGCCGATGGTCTACAACAGCCGGATAGGCGGCGGGGTGGAAAGTGCGTCGTTTTCGGTAATAACCCCGGATATCCTGCTGGACCAAATAGAGGCCAGCGGGCCATCCGAAGTGGGCAGCCAGCCGCCCTTCCTGAAGAACCCGTTTTTCGAGAAGTGATAACGTTTTTTCTTGTCATCCTGAGCTAACTCCAAAGTAGCACAAGCTGAAGGATGACAAAGTTCACACCTTCAGCTTGCCAAGCAGGTTGCCAGTCTCAGTGTGACATAAGTAAGAAAAGCCCGGCAGTGCCGGGCTTTTCTGTTATCAAAATTAATCATTTCCCAAGCTTTTTTCCCAACTCGAAGGCTTGGTGCATCAGTTTTTTGTCCTTCTTGACCTCTCCGGGTTTGTTTCCGGTGCCGTAGACCATTCCCACGATCGGCGCTCCGATGAAGCGAAAGGCGTCCTGGTAGGTCCGGATGGCGTTCACCGCGCCGGAGGCAACGGGGTCAACATCGCCGTAGGTCAAAATGATGCCAATCTTCTTGCCCTTCAGGGCGTGCCCGCTCTTGCCGATCAGAGCATACCAGCGGTCCATGAACAGCTTGATCTGGGCCGAAACGGTGAACCAGTATACTGGCCCGGCCATGACGATGGCGTCGGCCTTGACTAATTTGGGATACAGCTTCTGCATGTCATCCTTAAGGATGCAGACATGGCCTGGTTTGGTCAGGCAGTAGTCGCAGGCGTTGCAGGGCTTGATGTGCATCTCATGCAGGCAGACAATCTCACAAACGGCTCCGACGGACTTGGCCCCTTCGGCGGTCCGTTTGGCCAGGGCGGTGCTGTTACCGTTCTTTCTGGGACTTCCCAGAACTATCAGGACGTTCTTGTTTTTCATTGATCAGCTCCCCAAGTAAAATTCGGCATATAAGGAATGTTCTTGAATACTATCAAAGCGACCCAGGTAAAGTCAATCATAATTTTAAAGCGCCAGATGCAACAATACTTATTGACAGCGGGACGAATTTGAATTAGAATAGCACATACCTAAAATAAATGAATTTTTACTCTAGGAGCTGTATGTATAGGTCAGGGATTCTTCTGGCTGTGATGGCTTCTTTTTTTATGGGCTGTGCCGCCACCACCACGGCGCCTCCGCCGGAGACCACCGCCGACCTGCGGCTGGAACTGCCGCCCTATAATGGCAAAAAAACAACGGTGGCGGTGATTGACCTGCGCAACCAGTCGGAGTTCGACGATCCCCGCATCGGGCGGGGGGTGTCCAACATGATGATCACCGCCCTGGTAAATTCCGGGCGTTTCATTGTGGTGGAGCGCAATGATCAGGCCCTGGAGAAGATCTTTGCCGAGCAGAAGCTGGGACAGACCGGAGCGGTGACATCCCAGACCGCGGCCAAGGTGGGCAAAATGCTGGGAGCCAAAACGGTGGTGGTGGGCGAGGTAAGCGAGTTCGGCATCCGCAAGACCAGCGCCTTCGTGGGGGTGGGCGGCACCAAGACCATCACCACCAGGGTGGTGATAGACGCCCGGCTGGTGGATTCCGAGACCGCCGGCATCATCGCCGGTGAGACCGGCATCGGCGCCAGCAGCACCCAGACCCGGGGGGTGGCCCTGACCTTTGAGTTCGGAACGACTGGATTCGACGAGACCACCATCGGCATCGCCACCCGGAAAGCGGTCAACCAGGTGGTGACCAAATTCGCCCTTAACGTGGAAAACGATCAGATCAATAAAAAGGAGAATAAATGAAAAAGTCAGTATTGCTGATACTGGCGGGATCGCTGCTGCTGGCTGCGTCGGCCAAAGCCCAGGATGAAGGGGGACCAAGCTTAAAACCCACTCCTCCGCCCATCTCCTGTCTGGATTTTTTCAAAGGGACGTATCAGTTCACTTTTACCGGGATCTACATGAAGCTGGGCCTGCCGGAGGATTCGGACATGGACGAGTCGCCCACCGGCAAGGGTTTCAATTTTGAGATGTCCCGCGGCTTTGCCGACGGTTTCGGGCTGATGTCCCATTTCATGTTTCTGGGGCTGAACGTCCCGACGGAAATAAACAATGTCAAAAAAGATTATCCCGCCTCGGCCATGGCCATGGGTGCTACCATGGTGCTGGACCTTAAAAAAGGGGAAAAGAGGGACATCGCAGGGGAGATTGTAGACAAGAAGACCACCCTGGCCGCGTTCATAGGGTTCGACTTCACCGGAACCGATTTCGAGATGGAAAATATCATTGAGGACGAGGATTTCTCGGTCAGCACCATGGAGGGCAGCCTGCCGATGGGCTTGGTGGCCGACATTCCCCTGAATTACTATGTATCGCTGGTGCCGTTCGGTCGTTTTGCCTGGAGCAGCACCACGGTGACCACCATCATGCCGTATTACATTTCCCTGCCTGCGCCGCCATATTTAATTTTAATGTCGGGCATTCCCCATGATTCCACCTACTCCTCGACCAGGTTCGACTATGGCATGGACATCGACCTACGGCTTTTCCGTAACGCCCCGGAGTGGAAGATCAGCGTGGGTACCGTGCTTTCCCAGGTCGAGGGCATGGCTGATGGCAATCTGATCATCATGGCCAGTATCAAAAAGGAGTGGGGCAAGCATTACAGCAGCACTTCCTTCGGACCCAAGCTGCACTGATCCGAGCCATCCAATTGTAAGATGGATGCTTAATAAGCCGGTTGTTAAGTAAATTTGTAATGGGGAGAAAACCATGCTGAAAACCGTTAAAGTCCCGCCCCAGTTTGAGCATATCTTTGCCAAAGCGGAGAAAATAGTGGGGGACTTCTTTTCGAAGATAGAAATGAAGCCCTCCCGGGGCGTCATCCATATCGCCGGAGATCGCTATATACTGATGAGGGGAGAATCGATATTCTCAACCCTGCGGGACAGCATGATAGGCCAATTCGGAGAAGCGGTAACCGATTCCTTTCTTTACGATCTGGCCAAAACAATCGGAAAGAGCGACGCCAAAAGGTTTGCCGAAAAGCTTGGTTTAAAAGATCCGATCGCCAAGTTGTCGGCCGGCCCGGTACATTTCAGCCATACCGGCTGGGCGTTGGTAGATATCCTGCCGGAGAGCGCTCCCAGTGCCGATGCCGATTACCTGTTGGTCTATAACCACCCCAATACCTTCGAATCGGAACTGCACGCCAGTCAGGGCAAAAAAAGCGATAAGCCGGTTTGCCTCTTTTCGGCGGGATATTCGGCCGGGTGGTGCTCGTACAGCTTTGATTTGGATTTGGATGCCAAGGAAATTATGTGCATTGCCAAAGGAGACAGCGATTGCCGGTTTGTTATGGCCCCCAGTGCGAAATTGGATAAAAGAGCGGCGGATTATATCAAGGGAATGTAATCATGACCGATCAAAACGGCCATAATATCATTCATGACGTGATAACGGATATATTTCGACGTTACGCACCTCAAGCGCCGGAGAACGCCTTAAAGAAGATTGAGAGCAAGTGCGGGATTGTGTTAAATAACGTTACCTTGGAAAATAGCAATGAATTTTTAGGCGCCATGCAGGAAGAGCTGGCCGGTGTGATGGAAGAATGGAAAGCAAAGTTCGTTACGGGAGTCATTAGACAGATGGTCGCCCGGTCAATAAAAAAAGAGGAATGATTTTCTGCCCACAAAATATAAAAACAAACCCCGGATCAAAAAGATCCGGGGTTTTCATTTGGAGAAAGTTACAGGTCCTCTATCAGCTTAAATATCTTATCGAACGAAACCGGTTTTTCGAAATACCCGTGAATGTCGTATTCCAGGGCCTTTCGCTTGATGGCGGGGTCGCACAGGTAGGTTACAATGATGACCTTGGTGCCGGGCGAGGTCTTTTTGGTATGCGCAATGATCTCAAAGCCATCGTTCTCGTTCTTGTTCTCTAAGCACAGTTCGGCGACAACTATATCGTATTTATTCTTTGATATAAGCTCCTTGGATGTCTCCAGGGTTTCTGCGGAATCAACCTCAAAACCATAGTGCTTGAATAACATCCGGGAGCAGGCCAGAACACTCTTGTCGCTTTCGATCACCAGCAGTTTTTTAGGCATTGCCAATCACCCCCGGCGCGTTTAGGTTAGAAGACCAGCTCGTTCTGCATCCACTGGACGGCGGATTTTATCAGGTCGTGGGAATCCTCCAGATTTAACTTACGCTTGATGCTCTCCCGGTACGATTGCACGCTTTTTGGGCTGAGGTTGAACTTCTCGGCTATTTTCTTGGTGGAGAAACCCTGTCCGATATACCGGAAGACGGCGATCTCGCGGTCGTTCAGGCAGCCTATCAGGGAATCGCAGGTGTAGTCTTTGCCGTTCACAAATTTCTGGAATATATGGTTGGCTACGATCTCGCTGACGAATATCCGCCCGGCTATGACTTCGCGGACAGCCCTCAATATGACATCAGGGGCATCGTGTTTTAAAACATATCCCCTGGCGCCGGCTTTAAGGACCCGTTCGGCGTAGAAGGGATCCTTGATCATCGAGAATGCAATGATGGGAACTTTGGGATATTTGCCATGCACGGTTTTGGTAAGCTCGATGGAGTCAATATCCAAAACGGCGCTTAAAATTACGGCCTCTGGGTTGAATTCCCCGATAGCGGCAATAAAAGGGTTGTAATCATCAAAGGCCCCGACAACCTTAAGGTCCGGCTGAAGCGAGATCAGATCGGCCAAACCCTTCAGGCATATCGGGAACGATTCTGCTATGATGATGCTCTTCTTGCTGTCCATAAGTAACGTCCTTTAACATTGTAAACAGTTTAACCCTTTTGTCTTAGAAAACACAATGTCATCCCTGCTTATAGTTAAATAGTTTTTTGCTGAATATTGCATAGCAAAAAGCCGATAACAATAAAAACAACTATCTTAAAAATACCACACTTTTTGTGCCAAACCGTTGAGCATAAAAATAATAGGCATAAGCCATTGCAAGACAGTCCATATTTGTTTATATCGGCGATGCGCCAAAAGCAGACTAACCAATAAACTGTCCTATTATTATTACAGTATATTGCGATATGTGTGGTACGCTAACTTAAGCTTCATTTATTATGGTAAAACTCAACAATGACCAAGTGGAAAGGTTTAGCTTGGGCGGCAGGCAAAAGCAAAGCCCCGCTTGCGGTGTCTTTTGCGATTAAGGAAGGGCAAAGCAGGGACTGGGGCAAAGAAAAAACGACCATTGGTTTTTACTTGACAAAGAAGGCACTTTAAAATATTATCTTATCATCTATTACTTGGCATTGAGGGGAGGATAACAAAATGGACCAGACTGAACAGGTCTATCGCAAGCTTCAACAACATCTCGACAATCAAGCCGTAGGTTATCCCGCCACCAAGTCCGGAGCTGAGATACGACTTCTCAAGCGGTTCTTCAGCCCCGAGGAAGCCCGGCTGGCCATGTATTTGACTTACAAACCCGACTCCATCGAGCACATCAAGGAATTGGCCAAGGACAGTGGGATAGCCCTCGGTGGGGCCGAGGATCTGCTAAATAACATGGCAAGAAATGGGGTTATCGGCTTGGTTGAAAAGGAAGGCACTCGGTGCTTCTACACCATACCGTTCATCGTCGGCATGTTCGAGGGCCAGTTGAAGAGGCTTACCCCTGAGTTCCTCAGCGATTTTGGGCAGTACACCAACGACAAGTCCTTCGGGCTGGCCTTTCTTAGTACGGAATTGCCGCAGATGCGGACGATACCGGTGGGGAAAAGCATCTCGGTGGAACACCAGGTAGCCACCTATGACCACATAGTGGACATCATTAACGGCGCCGACGGCCCCTTCGCCATTCTCGAATGCATCTGCAGAAAAATGGCCGGTCTGAAGGGGGATCCCTGTCGGAAAACCTCCCGCCAGGAAACGTGCCTGGCCATCGGAGACATGGCGAAGAATGTTATCCAATACGCGAACGGAAGGGCCATAGGCAGAGAGGAGGCGCTTGAAATAGCCCGGATGAACGAAGCTGACGGATTGGTCTTTCAGCCTTCCAACACCCGGAAGGTCGATTTCATCTGCTCCTGCTGCGGGTGCTGTTGCGGAATGCTCCGCCTTCAGAAAATACTGCCCAAACCGGTTGATTTCTGGGCAACCAACTACTGCGCCTCGGTGAACGCCGGGACCTGCTCCGGTTGTGGGATCTGTGTCGAAAGATGCCAGGTGAATGCCGTGACGGTTGACGATCGTGCGGGCACCGCAGTCATCAACCTCGATCGCTGTATCGGTTGCGGAAACTGCGTTTCCACCTGCCCGACCGGGGCCATGAGCCTTCTCAAAAAAGAGAAGGAGATCGTGCCGCCCCAGGATTCGGAGGACCTTTATGACGTCATCATGGCCAATAAAAAAGGAAGACTCGGTAAAATAAAGCTGGCGGCGAAACTGAGGCCCAAAAAATGAGTGAACCTGGCGCTTGAGAAGAAACATCCAGGCCCAGACGCTAAGATGTATGGGCCGCCCCTGAATCCGTTTTCCAAATATTAAGTTATTGTTTAGTAATATACGGCAATGGTTTTCTATTGTAATATTGACATGACGGGCTGTATTTTGTATAATGCCAAAATAACAAAACAGCATAAATACAACCCAATACATGTTAGGCATAGAATGACGGATTATTGCCATTCTATTTAGTATGATTGTAGCGAAAGTGAAATTGTAGACCCGTTAATCAATAAAAAGGAGGTATTGTATTATGATGAAAGTGATCATTATAACACTCATCCTAAACCTGGCGAATCTTGTACCTGCACTGGCCTGCACGACCATACTCGTTACCAAGGGGGCATCAGAAGACGGTTCGGTCATTGTTGCGCATTCAGACGACAGCGAATTGTTCGATCAGCGCCTGGTCTACGTACCGGCCGCAGATCATAAGCCCGGGGCACTCCGTCCTGTATACTACGATGCTGCATCGCTGGGGAGCAGACCGGAATATCATGGATATTTGCTGCGCCGTTATGTGGGCACTCACCGGGGTCCAACTTATATCGATCCCAGTCAGCCGCAGAGCATACCACTTGGTACTATTCCTCAAGTCGCACATACCTATGCTTACTTTGATGGCAGCTATGCTATCATGAACGAACATCAGCTTATGTTCGGCGAGTGTACCGACGGGACAAAAATACAACCCGAACCGGTGCCTGGAAAACTTATTTTCTACAGTGCTGAACTTAGCCGCGTTGCAGCAGAACGCTGCACAACAGCACGCGAAGCCATTAAATTGATTGGTTATCTTATTGAAACCTACGGCTACTACGGTACAGGTGAAACACTGCCCATTGGGGATACTGAGGAAGGCTGGGTCATAGAAATGGCACCCAGTCCTGAAGGCACAGGTGGGCTTTGGGTGGCAAAAAAGATACCCGATGGCGAGGTGTTCGTGGCAGCAAATGAACTGCGTATTCGAGAAGTCGACCCGGATGACCCCAATATGCTCTATTGCCGCGATCTTCATGCTATTGCTGAAAAACACGGATGGTGGAAACCGGAAGACGGGAAGTTAGACTGGTTACGAGCCGTAAGTTCAGGAGAATATAATCATCCATACTACTCACTGCGTCGGGTCTGGCGTTTACATGCGCGGATGGCACCCTCACAGAAAAAATCTCCCTGGGTCGAAGATGGTTTCACGAGAGAGTATCCGCTCTCCATTAAACCCGATAAAAAACTCAGCGTCCGTGACGTTATGAACCTGTACCGCGATTACTACCAGGGAACTGAATTTGATCTGTCAAAAGGAGTAACCGCAGGTCCTTTCGGCTGCCCCTACCGATACCCCGGTCCCAGGGATCCGACGGGCGATACCGATGATCCAAATGCCAAACTGAAAGGTGCATGGGAACGTCCGATTTCCATCTTTCGCTGTGGATTCAGTTATGTCTGTCAAGCACGCGGCTGGTTACCGGATCCTATCGGGGGCATTGTATGGTTCGGTCCGGATGAGCCGATGAGTACTTGCTATGTTCCCTTCTACGTAGGAGTTACAAGAATTGCCAAACCATATTACACATGTAACACCTCAGTCTTCAGCCAGGAAAGTGCGTGGTGGGCATTCAACTTTGTGGCTAATTGGGCGGGTTTGAAGTATAGTTATATAATCAAAGATATTCAGCAGAAACAGGACGAAATCGAACACGCTGAAATTGAAGGCATTAAGAAAATGGATAAGCAAGCGCTTGCTCTTTATAAACAGAACCCGAAAAAGGCGCAACAACTGCTCACCACTTACTGTGAAACGCAGGCAAACCAGGTTGTGAAAGACTGGTGGGGATTTGCCTGGACCCTTGTAGCCCGTTATGATGATGGTTATATCAATGCCCCTGAAAAAATGGCACAGGAAGTTGGTTATCCTGAAGATTGGTATGATAAGTCCGAATGGATCAACGGACCGACAACCTACGAAAAACAAAAAGAAAAAGCACGGAATAAGAATCCGCAGAAGTAACAGGGTCGGGCCTCGAGTTGTGAGTTAAGTATTGTCAGAAGAAAGTGAGTGTGGTCAGGTAGTCCATGAAGGAGAAGAGTATAGTCAGACCATTGAGAGTAGAATTTAAACTTAAAAGAAGTGCCTAACAAGGCGCTCACCTGACCGCTATTCCGCTGCGCTCCATAGCGGCAGGTGAGCTTTGACGGTAGCCAGAATAAACAAAGAGCCCCGCAGTTGCGGGGCTAAATATTTGATAAACAAAAAGACCAATTATTAAATATCATCCGGCAATGGTGCGGAAAGATCAGAGGAATGGCGGGAACAGCGATATGAAATTGCATGAGATCTATAGAAGCTCCAATTATTACTCGGTGTGTAAATGCGACAGGGTCAAGGACCTGGTGATCGACGTCACCTGCGGGGGAATAGCCATGCACAACCGGATTGTCGAGCTTAATCCGGACGAGATTGCGGAATTTCATAGAACTGGGAATCTGGATGATCTGGCTTATAAAATAGGCAAAGGGGATCAGGAGATATTGAAAAGGGAGTTGCTGCCGGAGTCCGATAAGGAACGGATGGAATATGTAGAGAAATTATGACCGATCAGCTTGCCTGACATTCCGCTTAAGGTGAGATCATTAACGCCAAGAGCCCCGCAATTGCGGGGCTCGTTCTCGTTAATTGGTTGGGCAACGGTTCCGGTAGCTCTGGCCCGCTGTGTTAATAAAAATATGTGGTTTTATCTAACAACCACTTGACATATTATCATACATTTGTTATAATGTGGACGAACTAAGGGAATTAAAAAGATGAACGAGAACATAGATATCTTGTTAGGCAAGCGGGTCCAGCAATTGCGCAAAGCCAATAACATCAACCAGGAAACGCTGGCCAAGGCGCTGGGCATAGCCCGGCCTGCGGTAACGTTGATGGAAAAGGGAAAGCGCAAGGCAACCGCTTCCGAACTGGTTTGTTTGGCAAAATTCTTCAATTTGAACGTTGAGGAACTTTTAGACGAAGGCAAAACGCCTAAAATATTGATTCAAAGCGAAAGGAGGCCGGAAAAACAAGTAGAAGAAATACGCATCAGCGTACCTCAAAAAAATCTGAATAAGCTCAAGCAAGCTTTGCTTTATATTCTTAATAAAGTCGGTTCCAAGCCAAACATAGGCGAAACCGTCATTTATAAGCTTTTATATTTTATTGATTTTAATTTTTATGAAAAATATGAAGAACAGCTTATCGGCGCCACCTATATCAAAAATAAATACGGGCCCACGCCCGTGGAGTTTAAAAAAGTGGTCGACGATATGGTCAGCAAAGGAGAAATAGAGTTGGTTAAATCAAGTTATTTCCAGTATCCCCAAAGAAAGTATTTGCCGTTGAAAAGTTTTGATCTGCGGCAGTTTAAAGCCCATGAAATTGAAGTGATTAATGATGTTTTGAATAGATTATCAGATAAAACCGCCTCGGAATTAAGCGATTACTCCCACCGCGATGTTCCCTGGATCACTGCCGAAGAAAGCAAGCCCATTGATTATGAGGCGGTTTTTTATCGAACGCCGGAATATTCGGTGAGGACATAATATGGCTAAGTTCAGGGAAGTGTTCGAACACCCTGAATTTAAACGGGACAAAAAACAATTGACAAAACGATTCAGGACGTTGGAAGATGATTTAGATAATCTTATCAATTATTCAATTTATTCATACCATAAGTGCAACATTGACAATAAAGGTATATTCAGGATTCCCGGCTTAGGATTTGAAAACCCGCCAGTATACAAAGTCAGGAAATTTGCCTGCAAAGCGCTTAAGGGCAAGGGGGCTCAAACGGGGTTGCGCCTGATCTATGCTTACTTAAAAGATGAAGACCGCATTGAATTGGTTGAGATATACTTTAAAGAGAAACAAAGCACTGAATGCGACAAGGGAAGAATAAAACGCCGTTATTTCGAAAGCGTTTAAGTTAATCCAAAATACAAGTATCAAAAAAGTAACTGTTGTTTCGCAATATAAGAATGAAACCGCACATTCGCACCTGCGAACATAGAGAAAAACCTACCCATATCGCGAGAATTCTTTCTCCGATGGGGATCTACCCGGCGATGAGCGTTTCTTTTTCGAATTGTTTGTATGTCGCTAGTAGAGATCTGTGTTTCAGCCTCGTCCAATATCACGACCGGGGTGATGACGAATCATGCTCCGAAGTTCAGTTACTTTCTGTATCGGAGATAAGAATCTACGGAGCACTGATGCTCGCGGTTGACCGAGAAATAAGCTATTCGGCCTTCTATCCTTACCCATTTGATATTTCCTTGGTGTGTTCACAACCTCCTGACTCAATTACCTATGCAATCGAACACGTGAGGCCGATTCTGATTGAGAAACTAACCGAGCCAGATAAAACTCCTACTGGTTACGCCGTTCCAGCACTGAATTCCTATCGCCACGCAACCGACATTCCTCTACCGCCGGTGGTCGGGGGTCGAGATTATGACCTTCGCGACAAAGGAATTGACTATACGATGGCCCAGCAGTTATACGATGCAATTTGCCCAAACGATGCAATTGTGCTCAGAGGTCTCTCAACGCTAATCAAGGCTGGCATGTTACATTTTCACTATCAGTTTTTCGAAGAAGCGACCAACACCCTCTACATCTCAATGGAAGCTTCGTACCGTATGGTTTTGCGTAAACTGAGAGATACAGGGTATCAACAACCAACTGCGAAGGATGCCGCAAATTATATTCACAATGCTTTTTATGATATAGACCGACTTGAGAAGTATTTTGAGGAGGACTACGAAAGGAGAATTGCGTCTTTCCATCCTGAAAGCCGACTTGGCATATTTTCGCACCCACCCATAACGGCCGATGATTACTATTTTCTTTTCAACGACCTCTTGGAAGTTTATCGTTATTTGCTTATTGGGTATGTACACCCGAAGCATTTAGAGAAAAGGGCGACCTAACAATTCACACCACCTGCTATCGTGACATAACCCATAGACAAATGTAAGCCAAGAGCCCCGCCTTCCGGCGGGGCCCTTCACGTTCACCATTATTAAACAATTACTCTTTGTTAAATATTATCTCCCCCTTCTTGGCCTCCGCCCTAACCGTATCCCCTTCCTTGAATGCTCCCTCCAAAATCATCATAGACAATGGATCCTGCAATAACCGCTGGATGGCCCGCTTCAACGGCCGGGCGCCGAAGGCCGGGTCATACCCTTCGGTGGCCAGCAATTCCTTGGCCTTTTCGGTAACTTCCAGTGTTATCTTCCGGTCGGCCAGCCTTTTATAAAGGTGGGCCAGTTGGATATCAATGATCTCCTTGATCTGCGACTTATCCAGCCGGTGGAATATCACGGTCTCGTCCACCCGGTTTAAAAACTCCGGCCGGAAGTGCTCCCGCATGGCCTCCAACACCTTTGTCTTGATCTGGGCTTCATCATCCAGCTCGCTGATGAACTGCGAACCGATATTGGAGGTCATGATTATCACTGTGTTCTTGAAATCCACCGTCCGGCCCTGGCCGTCGGTCAGCCGGCCGTCGTCTAATATCTGCAATAAAACATTGAACACGTCATGGTGGGCCTTTTCGATCTCGTCGAACAGTATCACCGAATAGGAACGGCGGCGCACGGCCTCGGTCAGCTGGCCACCCTCATCATATCCCACATAGCCCGGCGGGGCGCCTATCAGCCGGGCCACGGCGTGCTTCTCCATATATTCCGACATGTCAATCCGGATCATGGCCCGTTCGTCATCAAACAGGAACTCGGCCAGGGCCCTGGCCAGCTCGGTCTTGCCCACGCCGGTGGGACCCAGGAAAATAAATGAGCCGATGGGTCTATTGGGATCAGACAATCCTGCCCTGGCCCTGCGGACCGCGTTGGATACCGCCACCAAAGCTTCGTCCTGGCCCACCACCCGCAGTTTAAGCCGTTGCTCCATCTTTACTAATTTGGCGGTCTCGCCCTCCAGCATCCGGGCCACCGGTATGCCGGTCCATTTGGCCACCACCTCGGCGATGTCCTCGTCGTCCACCTCTTCCTTCAGCATCTTTATGTCCTTCTGCACCTCGGCCAGCTGTTTGTTCTCGCTCTCCAGGTCCTTCTGCAGGGAGGCGATGGTGCCGTAGCGCAGTTCGGCCACTTTGTTGAGGTCGCCCAGCTTTTCAGCCTGCTGTTCCTGTAGCTTGGCATCCTCGATGCGCTGCTTGACATCGCCGATCTTTTTGATGCCCGCCTTCTCGTTCTGCCAATGGGCCTTCATGGCGGAGGACTTCTCTTTAAGTTCGGCCAGCTCGGCATCAAGTTTGGCCAGCCGCTCTTTCGAGGCGCGGTCTTTCTCTTTTTTCAGGGCGGTGCGCTCGATCTCTAACTGCATGATGCGGCGTTCCACTTCGTCTATCTCGGTGGGCATGCTGTCGATCTCGATCCGGAGGCGGGAGGATGCCTCGTCTATCAAATCCACCGCTTTGTCCGGCAGGAAGCGGTCGGAGATGTAGCGGTGCGACAGCACCGCCGCCGCCACTAAGGCGCTGTCCTTGATCCGCACCTTATGGTGCAATTCATACCGTTCCTTCAATCCCCGCAGGATGGCGATGGTGTCCTCCACCGATGGCTCCTGCACCACGATGGGCGCCAACCGGCGCTCCAGGGCCGGGTCCTTCTCGATATTCTTGCGGTATTCGTCCAGGGTAGTGGCGCCCACCATCCGCAGTTCGCCCCGGGCCAGGGAGGGCTTCAGCATGTTGGAGGCGTCCATCGCGCCCTCGGCCTTGCCGGCGCCCACCAGAGTGTGCAATTCGTCTATAAAAAGGATGATCTGTCCGGCGGCGGCCTCGATCTCCTTGAGCACGGCTTTCAGGCGCTCCTCGAATTCGCCCCGGAACTTGGCCCCGGCGATCAAGGCTCCCATGTCTAAGGCCACCACCTTTTTGTTCTTCAGGGTCTCCGGCACATCGCCGGAATTTATCCGCTGGGCCAGACCCTCCACGATGGCGGTCTTGCCTACCCCGGGCTCTCCGATAAGCACCGGGTTATTCTTGGTGCGGCGGGACAGCACCTGGATCACCCGTCGGATCTCGTCATCCCGGCCGATCACCGGGTCCAGCTTCCCTTTGCGGGCCAGGTCGGTCAGGTCGCGGCTGTAACGGGCCAGGGCCTGGTATTTTCCCTCGGGATTCTGGTCGGTTATCCGCTGATTGCCGCGGATGTCTACCAAGGCCTTCAGCACCGCATCCCTGGTGATGCCGGCATTCTTTAGGATCTGAGCTGCTTTTCCGGATCCCTCGGAGATAGCCAAAAGCAGGTGCTCGGCCGAAACGTATTCGTCTTTCATCCGGTCGGCCTCACTCATGGCCTCCTGAAGCACCCGGTTGAGGCTGGGCGACATATAGGCCTGTCCGGTTCCGCCATAAACCTTCGGGACGGCATCGATCTCCTGTTCCAACCGTTCCTGGATCGCTTCCGGCCTGGCGCCCAGCTTCTGAATGATGGGTACCACCACGCCATCCGTCTGCTCCAGAAGAGCCAATAAAAGATGTTCCGGGGCGATCTCCTGCTGGTTCTTTTGCTCGGCCAGGGTTGAGGCGGCCTCCAGGGCTTCCTGGGATTTTACGGTAAATTTTTCCAAACGCATAATAACCCTTATAAATTAGCAATTTATCCAAAACGGCTTTTATAAATATAAGGATTAGAAGGTATTTTGTCAAGGGAAATAAAAAGGCCGCAGATTATCTGCGGCCTTTTTTCATGGTTTCTTCTGATAATAATTTAAGCAGTCAGGGTCTTTCTGTCGATGGGTGTCGGAGGAATGGAAGGCCCCGTTATCGCCTTTTTGCAGATGATGATCTCATCCTGATATGAAGTCAGGGTCCTTCTATCGATGGGTGTCGGAGGAATGGAAGGTCCTGTTTTCGACTTTTTGCAGATGATGATCCCGCCCTGATATGAGGAGGCCAGCTCGATGGGGCCGGAAAATTCGACAGAATCTACCGGGATCACAATGGGCCGGGGAAGAAATTTTCTGAAATCAATTGCGGCAATTGTGATATCGTTGCTGACAGAGGAGGAATCAACCGGTATGACTATCGGCCTGGGTAAAAATCTTGCCCAGTTTGGGGCGGCGTAACAGGTGGTGGTTATTCCGGCGAAAATCAATCCGCCCAGGGCTGTGAGTACGGCTGCCTTTTTCATTTTGGTTCTCCTTGGGTTTGAAGTTTATTTATTTTAGTTTGTTTGCGTTCTGGTATTATATACAAGCACTTGTCATGCCAACTCGATCATTTGTTTGCAATGCATTGGAAAACAATGTGTTGCGAGATAAACGCATTGATGATGTTGCTTTAGGAACAGCCATGTTTTTTTGACAACAGAATTTATATAGTTACCATTTAAAAGAAAAAGGCTGGAAAAGTATTTCCAGCCTTTAAAATATCCATGCTACCGTTAGAACAGATAGAGCCTATCCTTTATTATTCGGGACTTGGTTTTAAACTTCAGATTCAATCCATCGATCAAGTCCTTGAATTGAGTGAGCTTGGCTTTATTCAAGATCGTCGGACGTTTTGCCGTTATTTCTATGGGCTCCAGCCATAAAGAATCCAACCGGGAGCCTTTCATTATCATATGCAGAACGGCGCTCTGGTTGGCCAAAGAATCCCTCTGGTCAAATATGAAATTCCCCAGGCTATAAGCAATCACCCCACCCCTATAAAGCTCAACCCCCTGCAGAACATGAGGATGGTGCCCCAAGACTATTCCGGCGCCGGCCCTGATGGCCAGCCGGCCCAGATACTTCTGAGCCTTGGATGGTTGCTGCTGATACTCAAAGCCCCAATGAAAGGAAGTGATGACCACCTGGCAAGAATCTTTGACCGCCCGTATTGAATTATAAATCGTTGCGGAATCGGCCGGGGCGATAATATTGTTCTCGTTATTTGGGTTCAGCAAATAAGGCTGGCAGAAAGCCAGAAAACAGATCCGTATGTCGCCTATTTTCAGATAAGCCGGCCGGCATATTGTTTTCATCGCCGATGAATCAGCGCTGCTGTCGCTCCCCGGGCTTTTAGGTATCTCCAGTACCCCGCTATAGGGGATCATTAATGAATCCAAAATTCCAAGTGATTCCTCCAGGCCGCTTGGTCCGCAGTCGTAGGCATGATTGTTGGCAACCGATAAAAAGCCGAAGCCGTTCTGCTTCAAAATATTGGCGGCCACAACCGGGTCGGCTTTAAAACGATAGGGGCTTTGGCTTTTGAATTCCTCTGAACTGATGACCGATTCCAGATTGCCGCACAGCACCTGGCAGGAGTCGGTAACCAGCATCATCCTAGCCAAGGGGTAGCCGGGGCCATGTCGTTCAATTGCTTTTGATACCCCCCGGCCCAGCATAATATCTCCGACGGCTATTATCTCCCACCTTTTTGGCGGAATATCTTCTGCCTTGATGACTGGCGGCCACAGCAAAAAAAGCCACAACCAGGGTGCTAAATTTATTTTCATTACATCATCCCTGAAACGGCCACGAACTCGTAATGGGAAGCGGTTTCCGTGGTGAGGACCTTATTAAGGGCTTTCAAGCCGTTCTCGGTGGCCGGGATCAGAATAAGCGATCTGGCCTTGGTTTTGGCAAGTTGATTTTTCAGCTGGGATAGGCAGCTATTAGCGGAAGCTTGGGTGTCAATTACCAAGTCCGGTGTAATATAAGAGCAGGAATTGGCCCCGGCGGATTTTTTTACCAGGGATTGGGCCGAGGGGTAAGGCTCGATAAGGATGAGCTGATTGCGGCTGCAATAGGAGGTGATCATATCCGTGATCCTGGCATCCTCAACTGCCCGGGATCCCTGCCAGAGGTACAACCCGGCAGGCTCATCGGCCGCAGTCGCGGCATCGTCCAGCTTGTTTTTTATTTTTCCCGAAGGATCGTCCACTAAAATAGTGCCGGGACCGGGGTCATTCCTGGGATAGCCCTTCGGCTCCAAGGTCACCGTACAGATGGCCTCCCTGTCCTTGGATCGGTAGCTGCCTTTTATTATAACCGTTTTGATGGCTGCTATTTTATCGAATTGCCCGGAAAGGGAGGGTTTCTCTGGAGGCCAAAAATAAAGAACCAGGGCGATCTTAGGTAGATTAGAGATGTTTTCAGCCGGGGCTCTTTTTTTGAGAACGGTTATATTAAGGCCCAGGGAATCCCGGGAAAGAAAGGCCAGATCCAGCCGTTGCTTCTTTCTGTTCTCCAGCGATCTGACCGGGGTATAATTTTGGGAAAGGGCTAGCCGGTTTATCATTAAATTGGCCTGGATCAGGGGATATCCCGGAGGGATGTAGATCAGAAAATTACGGGAGCTGTCGGCTCCCGGGCTTAGTGCCCGGACAGTAAAACCCTGGTCCGTCAGGGTTCCCAGCAGGCTTTGAATATCCCCAGTGGCGGGGCGGAAGGCCTGGCTTTTGGGGATTTCCGGCAAGACGGGCTTTTGAGGCCGGCCGACAAAATGGCGCAGACCGAAGGCCGCCAGAAGAACCAGCGCCGCCGCCGGCACAATCCATAGATTGGATCTTTTTTTCTTTCTGTTTCTAGGCATATATTAGGTATCATTTTACCTTACAGTAAATATTTTAGCAAGGGGTAAAATATTTGGCTTGGAATGCCGCCCAATTTTTGGTATCATTGAAAACATGAATAAAAAAACAAGATCTTTTCATCTGGTCCGTATCTGCCTGTCGGCCATGGCCGTTCTGATGGCGGCAACGGTTGGTGCCGCGGGGGACGAGGCGGAGTGCCGTCCCAAAGTGGGCCTGGTACTGTCCGGCGGCGGGGCCAAGGGCTTCGCCCATATCGGGGCGCTCAAGGTCATTGAGGAGACCGGCCTGCAAGTGGACTACATTGCCGGAACAAGCATGGGGGCCATTATCGGCTCCCTGTATGCCATAGGATACAGCCCGGCCCAGATAGAACAGATAGCCCTAGGACAGAACTGGGCGGAGCTGTTTGATGATGCCGCCTCCCGAAGGTATCTGTCTAAGGGAGAGAAGTCCCGGCACGGTATTTATGCCCTCATCTTCCCAATAAGAAAGGGCAGAGTGACCATGCCTTCTGGCCTGATCTCGGGTCAGAAACTGCAGGCCCTGTTAGCTCGGCTTACCTGGCCGGCTAACCGGATTGATGATTTCAATAAATTGCCGACCCCCTTCTGCTGCCTGGCCACCGACCTGGAGACCGGACAGCCGGTGATATTGGACCGGGGATCCCTGCCCGAGGCCGTAAGGGCCAGCATGTCCCTGCCGACGATATTTGTTCCCATGCGCATTGGAGAGCAACTGCTGATCGACGGAGGCATCGTCGATAACCTCCCGGCCAGTCAGGCCAAAGCCATGGGAGCCGAAGTGCTGTTGGGAGTAGATGTCAGCGTTTTACTTCGCTCCCAGGATAAACTGGGATCGTTGATAGAGGTACTGGATCAAACCATAAGCTTCCAGGGTTTTGCCTCGGTGGAAAAACAGCGCCTGTTATGCCAGGCCCTGATAATCCCGGAATTGTCCCAGTACACTTCGGCCAGTTTCAGCCGGATCGGAGAGATCATTAATAAAGGCGAGGAAGCCGCCCGAAAGTCCCGATCGGAGCTGGAGAGGATGATAGACTCCCTGGGCTTGAGACGCAGACAGGAAACAAGAATGACCCCGGCCAGGACGGAATCCCTTTACGTGGTAAATATCGAGGTTGAGGGCTTAAGCAATGTTTCCAAAAAACTGGTTCTGGATGAAATGAACCTGAATGGCGCCGGATGGCTTTCGGCGGACGAGCTGGACCGGGCAATTGAGAGGGTTTACAGCACGCAGTTCTTTGAAAGGGTCACCTATCGGATGGTGCCGGATGGTGCCGGAGTGGGTCTAAAAGTCAAAGTCATAGAAAAGGAGCATCACCTACTAGGGCTGGGATTCAGATACGACAGCAATACCAACGCCGAGATCCTGGCCGGGTTCAATCTTAGGAACCTGCTGGGGCACAGCTCGCTTTTGGTAGCGGACCTGCGTCTGGGCAACAGTCCGGAATTCAAGCTATCAGAGTCCATCCATGCCGGCATCGGAGGCGGCATCGGAGCCCGGCTCAGCCTGGGTTTCGTTCAGTTCCCGGTTTATCTATACCAACATGAGCAGCGCTGGGCCAGCCTGAATTGCAGAATGGCCCGGGGTGAGATCTTTTTAGGATCCATCTATTCCAAAATGCTGGAGCTGGGCGGAAGCATAAAAATGGAGTATTTCCGGTCGTCGCCGGATATCGCCCCGGTGGGATTTGTCGGCACCAAGGAACATCACCTAATCATCGGCCTTTCGTTAGACATGGATACCTATGATCGGAGCGAGTTCCCGACCAGGGGGCAAAAACTGACATTGAGCAATACCCTGGCCAACCGGCAATTCGGGGGGAGGGCCGATTTTTACAAGAAGTCCGGCCTGTGGCAGGGACGCTTTCCGGTGAATAAAAAATTATCGCTCAGCCAGGAGACTTTTTGGGGCAATGTCTCCGGCCGGGAGATCCCCACTCATTACCGCTTCTATCTGGGAGGATTGGACCAACGGCAGGGGGTCATCTCCCTGGCCGGGCTGAAGCCCATGGAGCTTAACGGCAGCAATGTCATGGGCCTGGGGATCGGGGCGCAATATGAGATCTCGTCCGGCAGGTTCGTCACCATAAGCTGGAATATCGCCAAGGCCGGCGACGGGTATTGGAAGGACCAGTTCACCAAACAGGGCCTGGTGAGCGGGGTAAGTTTTGGGGCCGGCATTTTGACTCCGGTGGGTCCTGTCAGGCTGGAGCTGATGGGCGGCAGCCGGCATAGCTTTCTGACCCACCTCCGGTTGGGGCATAATTTCTAGGCCCCAAAGGTCGGATTAAGCAAAAAAAGAAACCTCCCGGTCTCCCGGGAGGTTTTGTCCTATCATCTATATCTTGCAAATTTAGAATGACGGTGTTAGAAGCTTAGGCGCGGTTCTTGGCAAAGCAGTCTGAACAATAGACCGGACGATCGCCTGTGGGCTTGAAGGGAACTTCGGTGTCCTGTCCGCAGTCGGCGCAGGTCACTTTGAACATCTGGCGGGGCCCGCGTCTCTCGGTCTTTTTGGCCGAGCGGCAATCCGGGCAGCGCTGGGGCTCATTCTGGAAGCCCTTCTGTTGATAGAATTCCTGCTCGCCGGCAGTGAAAGTGAATGGTTTCCCGCACTCTTTGCAGGATAGGGTCTTGTCCGTGAAACTCATGTTTCTCCTTGGATTTTGTGTTTTTGCCCGAAAAAAAGCCCCTGGTCAATTTAACAACTGACACGGGGAATTGGTTCTTCCGGACGCTTGGGTTGTTTTACTATTGAGCAGTGTATCATAATGCCGATAGTTTGTCAAGTGTTATTTTAAAATATTTTAAAATATTTTTATAGCCATTAATATGGCCAGAATCAGACCGCCCCTGTATCTCCTCCTTGATCAAGGAGGGGACCTGCGTGATTGTATATCAATAGATTAAAAGTCAGTTCATCCGCCGGATGCGCAGCTCCGTTCCCTTGATCCCCTTCAGGAGCTGGGGCAGGGCTGAGAGATCGCTGTCAGCGTAGTGGTAGGGATAGACGATACGCGGTTTTATCACTTTCACAGCGTTTACTAGTTGTTTGGCGGTCATGGTGTAGGGCTGGTTCATGGGCAGAAAGGCGATGTCGATATTTTTCAGTTGTTTCATCTCCGGGATGTCCTCGGTATCGCCGGCGATATATATCTTTTTCTCGCCGATCTCCAGCACATAACCGTTATCCCGGCCCTTGGGGTGAAACTTGTCCCGCCCCTTGGTGGTATTGTAGGCCGGAACGGCGGTTATCTTAACGTCTTTTATGGTGATGGTATCGCCGTTGGCCATAGCTTTGCCGAAGCCCAAGATGTCGCAAGAAGCCCTGTTTAAAATAATACGCGTTTTAGCCGATAGGATCTTAGCGATGGCCTCCTTGTCGAGGTGGTCCTGGTGCTGGTGGGTAATGAGGATTATGTCCGCTTTGGGCAATTGGGTGTAATCGGCGTAACGGCCCACCGGATCGACATGGATGATCAGCCCATCGTAGTCCAGCATCAGGGTGCCGTGGCCGATGAAGTGGATGACCAGTTTCTTTTGGCCCAAGTCGAAGGTGTCTGTTTCGAAGGATTGTTGGGCATGAGCGGCGGTCAGGGGAAGCAGGAAAAACGACAAAAGAAAAGCGAAATAAGTTTTCATTTTGGTTTCTTCTAAATGATTAACTACGAAATGAATAGTCATTCCTGCGTTTCATTGCATTCTGTGCAGGCTTCAGCAGGAATCCAGAAAGACAGATTTTCCTGGATTCCGGATCAAGTCCGGAATGACAATCAAAACGTCATTTATTATTGCTTTGTTCGCTCTTTTTGGCATCGGTATACAGAACAAAGCAGATGCCGCTGGCGACCATGGTCAAAATGCAAACCGTGGCGAAGACGATCTCCTTGGAGGTGGTGATGCAGGGCAGGACCTTCCAAAAGAAGTACGCGGCGCTGATGAGGCACATGATATTGGCCAGCCAGTAGTAAAGAGAGCTGTTCTTTAATTTCATTTAAGACCTTCCTGTTTGGCATTTAAAAGATTGACCAATATATCAATTACAAATATCTTATCTGCTTTTGCTAATTTATTTGTATAGAAAATGACGGTCCATAACAATATTGGTATCATTATTGCTGTGAGCTTACTGGTTAAAACCGGGAGAATTTCATTGTCATTGAAAATCAATGAAATTAAACCCAATATAAACCAAATTGCGCCTACCACAATTGCGATAAATAAAGAGGCATAATAATTGATTGATGGTTTATACTTAAAACCACCTTCAATTAAGGTGCCTTGTTTGCTTCTAAACAGCTTTCCTTTAAATATCGGTATGTAAGCATGATTATTGATTGGTATAAAACCGCTTTGGTAGTTTTCTTTCCTTTTGATGGTTATATTATCATCACTAATTTTCCCAATAATTTCTGAATTTTCTTTTGAAAAAGCATTGCCTAAATTTGCAATACATTGTTCTTTTGATAATCCTGTTATTAATTTAATCTTCATTTTATTCTCACCCGTTCGATTTGCTGTCGGTGCACAGCACTTCCTGCTGCTGGTTGTAAATGGGGCAGCCGCCGCCGCACAGCGGCAGTTTATCGCATTCCTGGCATTTCTCCTGCAAATAGGCTTTCTTTCTCAAATCAACTGCCGGCTGGGCGTTCCATATCTTCTCCCAGGGGTTGGTCAATATATTTCCCAGCGAAGCGAAATAGCTCTGGCAGGGGATCACCGAGCCGTCCGGCTCCAGGCACATGTTGTACTTGGCGGCGGTGCAGGTCTTAACCCCCAGTTCCATGTTTACCGGGTCCAGCTGGCAATACTGGGTGGGCGTGTACCAGATCAGCCGCAGTTCCAGTTCCTGCGCCTTTTGGCGGATGCGCTCCATTAGGGGTTTTAGTTCTTCCTCCTTGAAGCCGATGCCGCAGGTGGCGCCCTGCCCGGCGTAGATCAGCCCGTTGCAGGCCATGGCGGCCACGCCCAGCGATTTGATGAATTCCATTGTGGCTTCTATCTTGTCGGCATTCAGCCGGGTCAGCGTGGTGTTGGTGATGGTGTATACCGGCGTAGCCACCGCGTTCTTGATGCCCAGGACGGTGTCCTGCCAGGAGCCGGAGGCCCCCACCATTTTGTCGTGGATACCGGCATCGTGCGATTCCAAAGTTATCTGGAAATGATCCAGCCCGGATTCGACCATTCTTTTTACCAGGTCGTTGTTTTTCAAATTTCGGCCGTTGGTCAACAGGCCGGTGACCAGGCCGGTCTCCTCGGCGTAGGCGATCAGGTCCACCAGATCGGGCCTTAAAGTGGCCTCGCCGCCGGTGAAGCAGACATGGGGAATGCCGATCTCCCAGATCTTCTTTATGACCTGTTTCCACTGGTCTGTATTCAGTTCTGCCGGTTGGCGGTCCTTGGGCAGGTAGCAGTGGCCGCAGGCATTGTCGCATTTATAGGTCAGGGCCAGGTCCATCCGGTAGGGCGCCGAGACCGGCGTCTCGAACGGTTCGATGCGGTTGATGTCCATATAGGTGACCGGACAGATGTCGTCGGTCCGGGCCAGGGTGAATATCTTCTCCTTCAGAGAATCGTAATCCTGTTTCAATTGATCGGCCTTGACCCCGCGGTACCTTTTAAGCAACTGCTTAACCGCCTGAACGGTTTCATCTCCCTCAATGATGTGCTTGGCCATCTCGGCAGCGGTCTGGTTCAAATGCAGTATCCGCGAGGCATTAATAACCAGCACCCCCCGGGCATCGGGCTCAATGCGGAGATGCAGCCGGAAGTTTGTCTCGCCCTCCTGTCCCCGGTATTGGAACAGGCCGGGGCGAAGCGGCTTTTCTCTGGAAAATAAATTTTTCAACCAAGCCATTTCTTCACCTTTCTTTTTCCCAGCAGGATCACCGGGAAAATAAGCGTATAATGATTATCGCCGGAGCGTATTTTTTTCAGCAGGGATTCTTTTTTAAAGTAATAGCTCTGGGCCAGGAAATCCGGAAGCACCAGTCCCAGAAGCGGTTTTATCATCATGCCGGCCAGGCCCATCATGGGGCCGACCGGAGTCAACATCAGGTTGATATCGCTAACTTCCAGCAGCAGTTTGCGTTTTCCCTGAAACCCGGCCGAGAGGAGCCTGCCCGAAAGCTTCCAGTTATTCCAGTGGATAATGACGTGGTCTCCGCTTTTTTCCAGCCAGGAGGGAACGATGGTCTGACGGAACAACATGGCCAGAGAGAAGGAGACCAACAGCAGGAGAAACGAGCCCAATACGGTCAACGGCAGAATATTCAAAGTGATGATGAACGATAAGACCAGTACGGCCAGAAGATCGAGCAGAAACAGGACCGCCACAAGCCAGCGGGATGCTCTTAATATATTTTTATTATTCATAGGCCGGTTATCTCCACCACCTTATGACGGTTGGTCTCGCCGCGGACCAGGGTGACGGCGCTTTTACGCACCTTGAAATGTTCCGCCAGAAATTTTACCAGATATGCGTTCGCTTTGCCATCCACCGCCGGGGCCGGGATGTAGACCTTGTAGCCGTCGCCCTCGGAAATGATCTTGGCCTGTTTGGCATTGGGGATTATTTTGAGATTGATGAGCATAATAGTTTTAAACCACCCCTAAATCCCCTCCTTGATCAAGGAGGGGGCGGGGGAGGTCTAACAATTCCCTTCGTTGAATTGTGTGATATGCTTAATGGCCAGGCCCACCGCGCCGCCGTTAAGGATCAGCAGGAACAGCAGGTTTCCGAAGAACAGGTAATGGACAAACCCTAAGATCCCCGGGGCAATGGCCAGACCCAAGGCCACCAGCCGGAACCCCTGGGGATTGGCCCGGGCGGTCATGGCTTTGGGCAGCAAATTCCGGCCGGAGGCGAACCTGAAGCTGAGCCAGACGAAGATGGAGGAAATTGCGATAAAGGCCACCATCACCGGTTCATCCGAAGCCGGGGAGAGAAAATTTCCCACAGCATTCCGGGATTTCAGGAATATCGCGATCAGAGCCAGGATCACCGGCTCGGCGGCCATTGCCCAGTAGACGATGTTCAGGTTATTCTGTTGTTGGGTCAGCGGGTTATTGTCCATCAGTGCCTCCTAATATTTTCTTCTTTTTCCCGAATCGGCTATCTCTGTCAGCTCCTCGGGAAACGGCCGGAAAAAGGTCTGGTCCTTCAGGTATTCCTCATTGAACCGCACTATCCACGACCGGATCAGGCTCTGGGGCACGCTTAACGGCAGCTTGCCGTTGCGGTAGTCTTGCAGGGAATCCAGAAAATATTGTTTCTCGCCGGAGGAGATCTTATCCGAAAAATACCCCAGGGTGTGCATCAGCGCGTTGATGTGCGAGGTATGTTTGGGTGCGTGGGCCAGGGCGGCCGAGAATTCGACCCTGTAGTCCTCTGTCAGGTCGATAAAATATTTATTTTCATGATTGGCTACGATGCGGCCCAAAATCTTCAGTTTGGCCTGGCTGTAGGCCATCAGCAGATATTTATTCCGGGAGTGGAAGGCCACCAACTCTTTCATCTCTCCGGAATTGATAACTCTTCTCAGGTCAGCCAGGGCGAACAGCTTGGTGAAGAAATGCTCCCGGACGGAAAAATTATCAAGCCGGGCCTCATCCTCGATGGCGGCTTCGGGAAATTTTTCCAGCACCGCTTTCCCGAAGAAACCCTGGGCCTTGCCCAGAGGCACCGATTGCTCCGGCCCGGCATAGAATTTGACATCTTTGATCCCGCATGAGGGCGAGCGGCTCTTGAGCAGGAAGCCATCGGCTTCTTTTAAATTATTCAGAAACTTCTGACTGAAAGCCTGCATTTTTTTGGTGACATCCAGGCCGCTGGATGGCTGGACCAGCCGGGTTTCGTCCTTGCTTTCAATCACCCGAATTGGCTGGCGGGGAATGCCCAGCCCGATCTCCATCTCCGGGCAGATCGGGATGAAGTCCACGTGCTTTTTCAGGGCTTCGACCGTTTCGGAGCCTACCATCAGGCTGTTATAACGGCAGGCGGCAAAGGTCAGGCACTTGCTGATTACGACGACAGGCCTATGGGGTTTTTTCATAAATGTTATTCAAATTATATTTTTATGGGATGACGGCAATAAAAAATCATCTCTGTCCTCTTTTGGATTCCCTCCTTCGAGGGAATGACATGTATGGTCAGTCGTTGCAGCCAAGGGCGAAGGGACTTCGCCCCTACAACACACAGTTCCCATAATCTAATATCTATTCTATCTTCCTCCGCCGGCGCAAGCGCAGGCGCATCCGGCACAGGCGCAGGCACAGGCGCAGCCCCCGCCCCCGGAACTCCGACCGCCCGATGAAACCGGGACGGGATTGGTCTTGTTTGTCACGCCCCCGGTAAAACTGTCCAGCTTGCTTACCAAGCCGGCGGACATACTTTCCACCCCGGTGGTGACCTTGTTGGCGAAATCGGCGCCTGGCAGTTTGGGCATCTGCACCCCCGTTCCGCCCGAAGTCTTTACGGTGGTACCCCCGCCGCCGTAATGATAACCGTATCCCGACCGGCCCCACCAGAGTGGCAGAAACACATCTCCGGTGCCGTAATGCTGGGTCATGCGGTTCTTGTAATCGCCGTCCATCATCATCCAGTCGAACTGATCCTCCAGGGGCTGGCTCTTCAATTCCGGTGTCTGGGCGTCCTGCACCTGCTTCCAGGCCTTGGCGATGATGCCGCGGTAATAGGCGGCGGTGTCCTTGCGGGAGAACCCCTTCATCTTGTCGTTGACATCCTTGATTAATTTGATGGCCACCTCCCGCAGTTTGATCTCATCCGGCAGGCCGTATTTGTCCAGGGCCTCCAGAAAACTCTTCTCATAGGGCAGGGCGGCCAGTTCGGGCTTAAGAACCTTTATCCGCAGTTTGGGTTCGCGGTCGGTAACCTCCACCGCTTCTTTTTTAATCAACCCGAACAGCACCATGCTCAGCACCTTGTCCAGCGGCATCTCCAGGATGATGCCGGCCTCGGGCGCGGTCAAGCCCCGTTTGATGCCCACCCCCTCGATGGAAACCTCCGGCGGCAGGTATTTCATACGGCGGGTTTTCTGCTGGCGGACACCGAAGAATATTGCTATTCCGAATATCCAGAAGACGATGGTGCTGAAGAAGAATTTGAAGATGCCGACAATGAAACCAAAGATACCGCCGATCATCTTCTGCCAGAAAGGAGCCGGCTGTTTGACCGCCCCCTTGGGCACATACTTGGCCGGGAACGAGGCTCCGAAGGTGTACTGCCGGTCGGGGTCGGCGCTGCCCAGCACCCAGCGGTAGACCACGGCGTTCTCAACGGTATCCAGCCATGCTTCGGTGAACTGTTTTTGATGATAGCGGGGCTCATCCGGGCCCATGCCGGGCGGAAAAGAAAAATTGCATTCCAGGCGGGTGGAGCCGCTGACATATTTGGAGCCGTACCAAGTGGGGGAAAATTCAAAGGAGACATAGTCCCGGTCCTTTGAATCGCGATACAGCAGCTTTTCCAGATGGATGTTGAAGAACAGCGTGGCCGAGTCGCCGGGTCGGATGGTTTTTTTGCCCAGGTGGACCTCCACCCCGTAAGGCTTGACGTATTCCGAGACCCGGATATCGTCCAGCTCGGTCTGGCCGATCCGAGCCATGGCGCCGTTAATCTGATAACTGCCGTTGGGCATTCCGATATCCACGATGTCTATGGGGTGGGCGCCCGGGTCGCAAATGAAGGTCAGTTCATAATAAAGGTCGGCCTGGCCGGCAGGGGTTATCACCAGCCAGGAGGTGTTGCGCGGCAGGGTGAAGCTGTAGTCCTGAGCCAGACCCGGCCCGGCCAATGCCGCCAGGGCCAGCAATGATAAAACTATTATTTTTCTCATTTTATATCCGCTCTTTTAATTTGATGTTGGCTGGTTTTTTGGTATAATCAATACTGAAACTATAAGGTTGGTTCCAGTTATTGCGAGTTTAACCCCAAGGCCAGTCTTACGAAGCAATCTATGGACCGAATTCGGCGGCCGAAAAATCAAGGCGATCTCGCGATGACCATTCGGGCCTCCTCAATTACTAAAACATGATATTATATGGATATTGGTTTGTCAAGAAATTTAAACCCCCAAGATCTGGCTTGGTGGCACCAGCGCTACGTCCGGCAGGCGGAATGGACCCGGGCCTTGAGACTTTACCTTTACCGTCGGCTTGAGATCGCCCGGTGTAAGAACATTTTGGAGATCGGCTCCGGCACCGGGGTGATCGCCGGAGAGCTGGCTGGCCGCACCGATTCGACAATCTATGGGTTGGATAGCGACACATCGGCCCTGGACTTTGCCCAAAATAAAATCTCAGATAAAGTAAAACCGGTATGGCTGGCCGGCGATGCCGAAAAACTTCCCTTTGGCGATGAATCAGTTGACCTGATAGTCACTCATTATTTTTGGCTGTGGGCCAGGCATCCCGATGTCGTATGCAATGAATGCCGGAGAGTCCTTAAAAAGGGCGGGAAATTGGCGGTCTTGGCCGAACCCGATTACTCGGCGCGGCAGGATTTTCCCGGCAGCCATCCATCCATCAAGGAATTCCTGATGACCGATCTGGCGAAAAAAGGAGCTGATCCGGATATCGGCAAAAAGCTGGGGAGCATCTTTGCTAAGGTCGGGCTTAAAACAATCGTGGGATCGGTAAATGATAAGATAACATTTGAACAGAATCCCGAATTGTTCCGGCAGGAGTGGAATTTGTTGCATAAACTGGGATATCCGAGGGAGGCTCTGGAGTCAATGGAAATAATGACTGACGACAGAGGGATGATAATGCCGGTGCATTGGGCCATCGGCAGGAAAATGTAGACCTTTCGCCGGTCTTTTGATGTTGACATAAAAATAAAGGGCTGTTATACTTACAAGGGTATTTTTTAAAACAGAATAGAGACGAACATATATTTTACGGAGATGAAGATGAGGAGATTTTATTTATTAATTTTATTGGCCTTTACCGTATCCTGCGCTACCCTGCAGCCGGCGGTGGACAAGAAGCCGGTCAAGAAGGATGATGCCAAAACGGTTCAGGTCAACGACCAGGACGCCGGAGCCGAGGACTTCATAAAAAAAGCCCGGAGTCTTTACGCGGAACACAAACCCAGGGAAGCCATCGGGGCCACCCAGGAGATGCTGGCCAAATATCCCGGCTCAAATTATGTCCCCGAGGCCATATATCTTTCGGCCAAGAGCCGCTACGATCTTAACGAGCTGGACCTGGCCCTGAAGAACGGCTGGATGCTGGCCGAAAAATATCCCCAGTCCAAGGAATATCCCATGACCAAGAAACTGCTGGGCGACTGCTATTTCACCAGCCAGGATCACCTGAAAGCCGGGCAGCAGTATATCGAGGGGCTGGAGGCCGCCAGGACCGGGGACGAGCGCGAGGCCCTGCTGCTGCCGCTTTCCGCCATGATCGAGGAGAGGCTTACCGACGGGCAGCTGCGGATACTTTTCCGAAAATATCCCGAATCCGAGATGGCCCCGGCCCTGGGGCTGAAGCTGGCCCAGAAGGAGCTGGACGCCAAGAACAACAGCGAAGCTATCAAGATACTGCAGGAGATCGTTAAAAAATACCCCGCCAGCCAGGAGGCTGGACTGGCCAAACCGGTTCTGGCATCACTCAAGGACAATAAGCCGGTGGTGCCGGTGGGCGATGTCGGGCGCAAGGTGGGCCTGATCGTCCCCTTAAGCGGTCGGTACGGCGAGTACGGCACCGCGGTCAAAGAGGGGGTGAACATGGCTTTTACCGAATATAACAAGACCACCACCAATAAGATCAAGCTGATCATTGAAGACACCAAGGGCGACATCATCGACGCCATCAAGGCCACCATTCGGCTGAGCGACACCAGCCAGGTAATCGGGATCATCGGCGAGGTGCTGTCCGGGCCCACCAGCGCGGCGGCCGGAATTGCCAACCTCAAGAACGTGCCGTTTTTGTCGCCCACCGCCTCGGAGGAGAGGATCTCCACTCTGGGGCCGTATATATTCCAGCTGAGTCAGAGCATCAGTTGGCAGGGGGCGGCCCTGGCCGATTGCGCGGTGAATAAGCTGGGAATGAAAACGCTGGGGGTGATGTATCCCAACGATCCCGGCTGGGCGGCGGTGGCCGAAGCCTTCGTTCAACAGGCCAAGAACCTGGGGGCCAGGGTGGCGGTCTCGGTCTCTTACGAACCGGGCACCACCGACTTCAAGGCCCAGGCCGAGACCCTGAAGGCCGGAAAAGTCCAAGCGGTGTTCATACCGACCACGCCCAATGACATCATCATGATCGCGCCGCAGCTGGTCTACAATCAACTGAAGGTGCAGCTGCTGGGGTCCGATGGCTGGGGCGACCCCAAGGTCACCTCCAAGGGCGGAACCTATGTGGAGGGGGCCATCTTCGCCACCCTGTCCTCCGGTTCCAGCCTGGCCCAGGCCGCGGCCAAATTCGAGGAGAGCTATAAGAAGGCCTACGGCAAGGCGCCTTCCAAGCTGTCTGCCCAGGCCTATGACGGCGCCAAGGTGATGCTGGCCGCCCTGCAGAAGGGGGCCTCCACCCGGGAGGATCTGCAAAAAGCCCTGAACCAGGCCGAGAACGCCAGCCAGGGGGCCTCCGGCCAGTTCGCCTTCGGTAGTCAGGGAGCCATGCCCAAGTCCAAACTGATGACCATCCGCAACAAACAGGTCAAGGAGCTGGAATAAACACCGATAATAGTTTATGGATCATGGATGACAGGGGCCGCACCGGACCGCCTGTCAGGGCGGTCATTGCGAGGAAGCCTCGAAGCCGGGCAAACGAAGCAATCTCGCTTTGTCATTCCCAAGAAACTTGTCTTCGAAAAACAGGGGGTCCCTTTCCTAAATGCAGGCATTAAGATAAAATTGGAACCGGACTGTATTCTTCCCACTTTCTCTTTGAAGAGAAAGTAGGAAAGAGAACTTGTCGCTGATGCTCTGCCCGGTAGCCCCAAACTGTCGGCCTAAATTTGACGAACTCGCTTTGCTCAGACATCGCCAAATTCCCAAGTGCCTCCGCTAAAGCTATGGCACTCGAGGAAGCCCAATATAATGTGTAAGCGGACGGCCTCCTCTATTCAGCGACAGAGCATAGGCGACCTTAAGCCAGGTTTGATATTCTTATCATTTCCGTGAAAACGGTATTCATAATTAAACAAGAAATATTTTTGTTTTACAAGTGCTTTTCGATAATCTCATAGGCCAGAGCGTGGCCAAGAAAATATTGCGGCAGGCTTGGACCGAGGACCGGCTGGCCCAGAGCTATCTGTTCTACGGGCCGGACGGGGTGGGCAAGGAACTGGCCGCCATGGAACTGGTGATGGCCCTCAACTGCCAGTCCGAGAGCGACCAGCCCTGCCGGCAGTGCAACTCCTGCCATAAGACCGAGGCCTATATCCATCCCGATTTCCACTACCTGTTCCCCCGGCCCCATCCCTCGTCGGATAGCGACAAGCGGAAACTGGCCGAGGAGATCTCGGAGATGCTCAAGGAGAAAGAGGCTCAGCCCCACCAGGCTTTCGATTTCGGCAGCCGGCCGATTGCCATCTCCATCGACGACATCCGCGAGCTGCAGGAGAGGCTGGGTTTTTTGCCATACGAAGGGAAACGCAAGGTGGTGCTGATAACCGGGGTCGAGGCCATGACCACCGAGGCGGCCAACGCTTTTTTGAAGATCCTGGAGGAACCATCGCCCACCACCAATTTCATCCTGACCACCGACCGGCCCAATGCCCTGCTGCCAACTATTCTGTCGCGCTGCCAGAAGGTACGGTTCGAGCCCCTGCCGCAGGAGGAGGTAATAAAGTCCCTGGTCAAAGACCACGGGCAGGATCCCCGGGCCGCCGGCCTGCTGGCCGAGCTTTCCGGCAACAGCCTGGGAAGGGCCCTGCAGATGACCGATCAGGACCTGCTGTCCGAAAGGGACCTGGCCGTCAAGCTGCTGAAGGCGGCGGTGGACGGCCAGCAATGGGAAATGGTGGAGACCATCGATCAGATAGCCCGGGACCGGGGGCGCCCGGCCAGGATACTGGAGATGCTGTCGGCGGTGGTCGCCGACCTGGTGCATCTAAAAGTAACGGGAAAGATACTGAATGCCGACCGGCAGGCCGAGCTGTCGGACATCGGGAAAAGAATAGACCAGCAGAAGCTTTCGGAGATGGTCCGGGCCATTGAAAAGGCCAGGATCGCGCTGGAGCGAAACGTAACCCCCAGGCTGTGCCTGCTGTCAGCCTGCAATACAACGCAAGGAGAGGAAGATGCCTTCACCTCTGATTGAGGTTCATTTTAAACAGGCCCGGGGAACATACTACAACAACCCCCAGGAGCTGAGCCTGATGCCCCAGGAGTTGGTGGTGGTCACCTACGACAGCTCCGAGGAGATCGGGACGGTGGTCCGCAACAACGTTCAGTTCCGCGAGAAGATGAAACGCTCCGGGGAGGTCCTGCGCAAGGCCACCGAAGAGGATCTGGCCAAACTGCAGACCAACCACAAACGCGAAGAGGAGGCCTATTTGGCCTGCCAGAACCTGGTGGCCAAGCACCAACTTCATATGAGCCTGGTGGACGTGGAGTCGCGCTTCGACGGCAGCAAGCTGATCTTCTACTTCACCGCCGAGAAGCGGGTGGACTTCCGGAACCTGGTGCGGGACCTGGCCACCATGTTCAAGGGCCGGATTGAGATGCGCCAGATAGGGGTTCGGGACGAGGCCCGGCGGGTGGGCGGCTACGGCCAGTGCGGCCGCCAGCTGTGCTGCGTGGCCTGGCTGAACAACTTCGAGCCGGTCACCCTGAAGATGGCCAAGGAGCAGAACATGTCGATGACCTCCAGCAAGATGCTGGGCCTGTGCGGCCGCCTGATGTGCTGCTTGATGTATGAGGACGCTTTTTACGAGGAATCCTACAGCCACCTGCCCAAGGTGGGCTCGGTGGTGAATACCCCGCAGGGCGACGGCACCGTCTACAAGGTGGACATCTTCAAGCAGAGGATACACGTCAAGTTCGACGAGGGCCACGCCTGGTTCCCTTTTTCGGAGATCAAGCAGAAATGAAGAATTTTTACATAACCACACCCATCTATTACGTCAATGACGAGCCTCATATCGGGCACGCCTACACCACCATCCTGGCGGACGTGCTGACCCGCTATCACCGGCTTTTCGGAGATAGAAGCTTTTTTCTGACCGGCCTGGACGAGCACGGCCAAAAGGTGCAGGAGGCGGCGGTCAAGCGGGGCGTTTCCCCGCAGGAGCATTGCGACCAGATGTCCGCCCGCTTTACTGGCCTGTGGAAAAAGCTGGAGATAACCAACGACGATTTCATCCGCACCACCGAGGTCCGCCATCAGGCGGTGGTCAAAAAAGTCCTGCAGGAGCTTTACGACCAGGGCCAGATCTATCCGGCCGAATACGACGGCTGGTACTGCACCCCCGACGAAAGGTTCTGGACAGAGAAGGACATCAAGGACGGCAACTGCCCAGACTGCGGGCGGCCGGTGTCCAAGATCACGGAGAAGAACTATTTCTTCAAGATGTCGCAGCACCAGCAATGGCTGATAGACGAGATAACCTCCGGCCGGATGACGATCAAACCCGAGACCCGGAAGAACGAAGTACTGGGCTTCTTAAAAAAACCGCTGAACGACCTGTGCATCTCCCGGCCCAAGAAACGGCTGGCTTGGGGCATAGAACTGCCCTTTGACCATGATTACGTTACCTATGTCTGGTTCGACGCTCTGATCAACTATATCTCGGCGCTGGGCTACCATTCTCCGGACGATGGAAAATATCAGGAATTCTGGCCCTCCGCCCTGCACCTGCTGGGCAAGGACATTCTGACCACCCATTCGGTCTACTGGCCTACTATGCTCCATGCCATGAAGGTCAAGACCCCTCAGACAATACTGGCGCACGGTTGGTGGCTGGTAGGTGATACTAAAATGTCAAAATCATTGGGTAATGTGGTAAAACCTTTGGATTTGGTAGATAAATATGGCGTTGACCCATTTAGATATTTTTTGATGAGAGATATGACACTTGGGGCAGATTCAATATTTTCCGAAGCGAGCTTGGTAATGCGTATTAATAGTGACTTGGCCAATGATTTTGGGAATTTGGCCAGTCGCGTATTAAAAATGATTAATTCATATTGTGAAGGCAAAATACCTAGTAAACCTAATGATAGCTATATCCAATCTAAAATACATAAAGGTTTAATAGAAGAAACAAATAGAATTGTAGAAACTGTTAAAGAGCATGTTGAATGCCTTGACCCAAATAAAGCAATAGAGTCTATTATATATTTAATCAAACTTACTAACCGCTATATTCATGCAACTGAACCGTGGAAACTTCATAAAGGGAAAAAATATCAAGATATTAACACAATATTATATGTTGCCACAGAAGTATTGCATTTTTCAGCTGTATTACTTTCGCCTGTTATGCCACAAAAATGCGGGCAACTGTTGACAAAATTAGGCGTTGAGGACAAGGATGTTAATATCAATGCCCTCAGGTGGGGACATATTAAATCAGGGCATGCGATCGGTCCAGTTGAGCAATTGTTTCCGAAAATTGGTGAAGGAGTAAACTTTAAAGATTTTAATTTACAAAAAGGTTTTTCTGTTGGATTAATACAACCGTTAACCTCTGTGAATAAAGACGAAGGGAAAAAGAATATGGAAGAAAATAAAATACTGGAATCAGGAACTGAAAAATCGGAAATTGTTGATGAAGATCTGATAGATATAGATTATTTCAAAAAGATAAAACTGCGCACCGCCGAGATCATTTCGGCCGAGAAAGTTCCCAATGCCGACAAACTGCTGAGATTGCAGGTCAAATTGGGTCAGGAGACCCGGCAGGTGCTGGCCGGTATCGCCCAGTGGTACACTCCGGAATCGCTGGTGGGACAGCAGGTGGTGATCGTGGCCAATCTCAAGCCGGCCAAGATCCGGGGGCTGGAATCGCACGGCATGCTGCTGGCGGCCCAGGATAAGGATGGGGTGGTGATACTTAATCCGCAGAGGAAGACCGATCCCGGCAGCGAAGTGAGATAGATAATCCGTGAATATAAAAAGGGCGAATCTGAACGATTCGCCCTTTGACCTAAGGCTCCCGACCCCTCCCTTGATCCCTCGCCCGTAAGGAGAGAGTAATATTATCGTAGGGGCGAAGTTTCTTCGCACAGTAACATACCAATAACCCTGCATGCCATTCCCTTGACGACGGGAATCCAGAAAAGGTTCTTCCGCTTTCTCTTGTAACCAAGAGAAAGCTACAAAGAGAAGTTTTAGGGGACGGCAAACTGACGGTTTCAAAACAGACCACGCTATTAACCCGCCGAAAACAATTATGCAATTCTGATTGTGCCAGCAACACTGGCCGTGGCCGCTCCCCTAAGACCCGCCTTGGCCGGTTCATCGGCTAAGCTTGGGTTTGGTATCCGACCCAGCATGGTAGAGGGTCATTCAGCCTACGTAGCGAGGTGATATTACGATTGGCTACTTCGGCGAAGTGGGTTTGCGAAAGGGCATTGTGTTTTGGAAATTGATGTGAGTGCTTCGCCCCTGGCTGCAACGCCGGGCTACGCATGTCATTCCCTCGAAAGAGGGAATCCAGGTACCCATCCCTGCCCACGCAGGCTCTCCCCAATGTTCAGCTTACCTATCTAGATGCTACTATGATTGGCTGCTTCAGCGACTACTTACGCTGATTTTATTATTCTAATAAAATAAATCTGATATTTTTATTATGGTGTAAAATGGCTTATTTAATATTAGCTGATATTGTTGTGCTGATACACCTTCTTTTTATCGTATTTGTTATATTGGGCGGTTTGCTGTGCTTTAAATGGAGAAAAATTTTATGGTTTCATGTGCCGGCGTTTATCTGGGGGGCGGCAATTGAGTTCAGCGGAGGTATCTGCCCATTGACGCCGTTGGAAAACTGGCTTAGATATTCAGGCGGCAGGGAAATATACAGTTCTGGTTTTATTGAACATTATATTATCCCGGTTATCTATCCCGACGTGCTGACCAGAAACATGCAGATAGCATTTGGGATTTTGGCGTTAACGGTAAATGCTTGCATATACGCTTTTATACTTTATTATAAAATAAAAAGAAAAAAAACATAAACATGGAGGTAAAATAAAAATGTCCGATATCATCAAAAAGATCATCGCCTTGGGGGTTCTGGAACGCAAAACCCTGGTGGGCGACATGGTGGAAAGCGAAAAGGGCCTCAAGGAGGCATTCTGCAGCCTGATAAAAAATGCCGACCAGCCTTTGGCAGAAGAATTTTATAAATCACTGCCGTCCGGCTGGGATGGATACATCAAGGACGAGGTCTCAAAGACAGGGGCGCTGCCTCCGGAGAAGGAGCAGCAAGCCCTGCAGGAGATCTCGCGGCAGATCGAGGGCATCGGAGCCAGGGTGGGAAAATTGGAGCAGAGCACAGTTAAATCCAAAAAGCAGACCCTGAAGTTCCGGGAGACGATGAAGGCCGGGTTCATTAAGTTGGAGAAGGTGATATCGGACCAGACCAGGGGGATCGAGCGCGGGCCGCTGCAGAAGGAATATCCCGCCGGCGCCGAGGTCATTGAACTGCCTCAGCCGGACAAATCGGTCATAAAGAAATCTGACATCTTCGACTGTATCGGCGACCGCAAGAGCCGCCGCAAGTACACGGACGATCCGTTATCTTTGAACGAGTTGTCGTACCTACTGTGGGCCACCCAGGGGGTCAAAAGCATGAGGGGAAACCTGGTTGCTTTCCGCACCGTGCCGTCGGGCGGATGCATGCATCCCTTCGAGACCTACCTGGCGGTCAACAATGTTGCCGGCCTGAAAAATGGAATATATCGCTATCAGCCGGTGGACCATAAATTGGTGAAACTTTTCAGCCCCGCCTCGATGCCCAAAAAACTGACCAAGGCGGCCCTGGGCCAGGATTTCGTAGGCAACTGCGCGGTAACATTCATCTGGAGTGCGGTCCCGTACAAGACGGAGTGGCGCTACTCCCTGGAAGCTAAGAAGATCATTCTGCAGGACTCGGGGCACCTCTGCCAGAACCTTTATCTGGCCTGCGAGTCCATCGGCTGCGGAACCTGCGCCATCGGGGCCTATAACCAGAAATTGTTTGATAAGCTGTGCCAATTGGACGGCAGGGACGAGTTCGTGGTCTACGTGGCACCGGTGGGGAAAATAGGGAATGGATCATAGGGGATAGATAATTGGGGAACAGGACTCTGTAGCCGGGCAGCGGTTACAATCTGTTTTGAACGGATGACACAAGGAGATCATGAAAAAAACCATATCCCTAATCCTGCTGCTGACCATTGTGCCGGCGGCGGCCCTGGCCCAGTGGAGCGTCAACCTCAACCTCGGCTGGCTGGGCAACGCCAGCCCTGACTGGGCGGAGAACGGGTTTGATGACAAACCCTTCTCGCTATGGGAGAGCGGCTGGCAGGCCGGTGGCGGGCTGGAATACCGGGCCAAGGACTGGCTGGCATTTGGCGGTTCCGGCTCCTACCAGACATTCAGCAAGCAGCCTGCTGGAAGCGCGGAGATCACCGGGGTAGGCGGACAAACCTTGGTCTGGACCGGCCAGGCCTCTTGGCAGGTTCCGGTGAGCCTGTACCTTAAGCTGATCAGACCGCGGGCCATCATGGGCACCAACCTAAAATTGGGACTGGGAGTGATGGCCTCGCATGTCGGGCAGTTGACGGTGATCACCGAAGGAGGTTTTGCAGGCACGACTGACACCATAATGGTCTCGGGAACCGGGGAGACCGTTTATCGGCCCTTCGGCCAAATAAGCGCCGGGATAAAGTTTCCCCTTACCCGCCGGGTGGGCATAACTTTGGATTATGGGTTTTTAATGACTTTCGATCAAATGGTGATCGAGACTCCGCTGGAGCTGGGGTTGGCAGTGGGGTGGTAGGAAGAATAAGTATTTTAAACGAAATGGCTATTTATGAAGTATCGGATTTATATTGACGAAGTTGGGAACCCAGATTTAGATAGCTCAAACAACCCAAATCACAGATATCTTAGTCTTACTGGAATAATCATAGAGCTAAGGCATGCTGATTTTGTAATTCATCCGCAAATGGAGAAAATAAAACGTGATTATTTTACCTATCATTCAGATGAGCCGGTAATATTCCACAGAAAAGAAATGATAAATTCCAAATCCCCGTTTGAATGTTTAAAAAATCCAGAGAAAAGAGCATCTTTTGATGGTGAACTTCTTAAATTATTGAACGCCTGGCAATATACTGTAATGACAGTATGCATTGATAAAAAAAAGCACAGAGAAACGTACAACACATGGAGATATGATCCGTACCATTATTGTTTGGCAGTTCTATTGGAAAGATATGTGTTCTTTTTAGAGCAAAAAGGGTGCAAGGGCGATGTGATGGCTGAGTCTAGAGGGGGTAAAGCTGATATGAGATTAAAAGCATCTTTTCGCGGGCTTATTGAAAAAGGCACAGACTACGTTGCCCCTGATAAGTTTCAAGAAAGTTTAACAAGCAAAGAGCTTAAGGTTAAGCCCAAACTTAATAATATAAGTGGTCTTCAGATTGCTGATCTTTTGGCGCACGACAGCCGCGATGAAATTCTCTCTGACCAAGGTATTTCGAACAATATTACGATTTTTGCACAAAGTATATCAGATATTTTGCAGAAAAAATATTATAAACGAAATGCTTTGATTTATGGCAAAAAGTTTATATAATAAGAAAAGGGGCTTTTGCAAGCCCCAATTCCGATAGCACTTGGCCATCCACCTCCGCATCAGCGGATTGACTTCATTATAATGCTTAAGGACTGGTTTGTCAAGATAATTTTAAACAAATTTTATTTCACTAACTGGGAGCAGGAAAGTATATATCCAGCAAAGGTGCAGGCATCATAATTTCGCCCCACCACTATCAAATAAATCCCGTTAATTAATTTTATCTATTGATATTAAGGTCGATTAGTTCTATAATATACCCGTTTATGAATTCATTCTTTAATCAGAGGCCAAAGAGATGGTGAAATACAAGGAAAAAAATATTTTCAGGGCCAAGGATACCCGGATCGAGGTCAAGCCCATCAAAAAACTGAAACTCTACGGTTTCAACAACCTGACCAAGACCCTCAGTTTTAACATGTACGATATCTGCCATGCCAAGGGGCTCAAGTACAGCGAGGACTATATCAAATACATCGACGAGGAATATAACGCCGCCCGGCTGACCAAGATACTCAAAGAGGTGGCCTCCATCATCGGGGCCAAGGTGCTGAATATCGCCCAGCAGGATTACGATCCCCAGGGCGCCAGCGTCACCATGTTGATCTCGGAACAGCACGTACAAACTGACTATCCAGATTTTCCCGACGCCCCGGCCGAGAATATCCAGTCGGAAGCGGTGGTGGGCCATCTGGACAAGAGCCACATCACCGTCCATACCTATCCCGAGAGCCATCCCTACAACGGCATCAGTACCTTCCGGGCCGATATCGACGTCTCCACCTGCGGGGTGATCTCGCCGCTTAAGGCCCTGAACTACCTGCTGGACGCTTTCTATTCCGATATTGCCGTGATCGACTATCGGGTGCGGGGATTCACCAGGGATCTCACCGGCCGGAAATATTTCATAGACCAC